>JBGPAW010000273.1:0-5546 GCA_041480905.1 Phycisphaerae bacterium | reverse complement strand
CGATTCCAGCGCGACGGCCTTCACGAGTGATGCGCTGCCCGTCATCCTCCCCCCGCTTACGCATTTTGACGGACGAGAGTTCCTGATCCTCGATGCCGCGACGTACGCAAGGTTCTCCGTGGTGGGCGAACTCACCTCGTTCACGCATGTGCCCGAGCCGGGCACCCTCGCCCTGCTCGCCCTCGGCGGCCTGACCCTCCTGCGCCGCACGCGGTAAGCCGACAACGCATCCTTTCCATGATTCCGGCTCTGTGTCCTCGGTGCTCTCTGTGGCTAATGTCCTTTCGTGATGACCCCATGTACGACCGCACCAGCAGCGCCACGCGCGTCGGGACCACGAGCCGGTCGTAATAGTGCCCTGCGCAGACGCCCTCCACGCGGGCGCGGGCACGTTGCGGCCGTGGCGGGTCACAGCCGGCCATTATCGCTCAGGGAACCTCGACCACAAGGTCGGCCTGGGCGTGCATGGTGACCTCTTGGAACGACTCGAAGTCCAGCCAGTCCAAGGCCAGGTCCAGGTTGAGCACGCCCGCGGTGCCGGTGGTGAAGTTGCACAAGTGCCCTTGCGGGCCTGCGTAACCGTCGCTGTTCGGCCAGAAGCCGTCGTAGGCCATCTGGGTGCGGAAGTAACCGTCGGGATAGCCGGGGGCCGAGAGCGGGTCAGCCCACTCCGCAGCCAGATCGACGAAGGTGAAGTTGCCCGTCCCCGACCAGTCCCCGGACGCGGGGGCCGTCACCTCCGTCAATCCTTGTTCGGGCGAGGTTTCCACCGCGAACAGCACGTACGCGCCGATACGCTCGTAACCCGCGGTGTAGTGCAGTTCATACGTGGAGTACGGCGCGAGGACGGCGACCGGCTCGCCGCCCCCCAGCGGCTGGACCTCGAACTCCAACGCGGCTTCGACGTACGTCCACGGACCGGTTTCCGGCGACGAAGGCTCTCCTCCCGCGTCACCCTCTTCGCCGCCGGTCGCCTCCAACATCGCCAGACCACCGCCTTCACCGCCCATCATCATCCCCTCGCCGCCTTCCATCTCCGGCGCGCAGTGGCCCCAGTTGGCGTTGACCACGCTGACGTCGGCACCGCTGACGACCCCATTCTCGTTCAGGTCCGCACGGCAATCCGCTGTGCCCCACCGCGCGTTGATGTAACTGACGTCGGCACCGGATACGAGCTTGCTGTTGTTGGCATCGCCGACCAAACCCGAGATTACGTAGAGCGTCGTCCCCGGCGGGTTGTCGGTGATCGCGCTCAGGTCAAACTGGTAGGTGGCTTGGTCCTCCAGAGCTGGTGCGAACGTGCACTGCATATCATTGCCGCTCGGAGAGCAACTCATCTCCGACGCCCCGCCGTAGCTCACGAAGACCGCCGGAGTCGGGCACGTGTTGTCCCACTGGAAGGTGACGGTCCCGCTCGGCGGACAGTCAAAGTCGAAGTTCAACTGGCGGATGCGCCCACTCCGCGGCTCGCTGTCGCCGTTGCTGAGCTCCAGGCTGCACCGCGTGCCGACGCTAGCCGCGGTGCCTAGGAAACTCGGTATTATGGGTTGCTGGCATTCATCCGGGGTCCCATCACCCTTGCAGTCTTGGCTGGTGCCGTCGGCGATATCGCACTCGTCGGGGATGCCGTTGGAGTTGCAGTCCAGGCTGGTGCCTGCGCTCACGTCGCAGATGTCCAGAAAACCGTTGGTGTTGCAGTCGTTGGGGTCGGGCCCATTAGATGAGCAAGACGCAAGCGGGCACTCCCAGTAGGTCCACCAAGCTAGAATCCCCTTCTCCCTATCTTTCTTAATACCCCCGCTGCGGTCCAGGTCGGCTCGCGGATTCACCCCGGCGTAACAGAGATGATAGGGGTCGTTAGAATCGATCACATCTCCGTCAACTGTCGTCACGCGGCCATCGCAGTTGACGTCGCCGGTGAGGAAGCCCACTGGGAACGTGGGGCAGGCGCCGCTGACGGGCACGCCGTCACTGGAGTGCGTCCCGGTCAGGTCGATGCGATAGCTCCCGCTGGGCACCGCGGCGGGCGTGACCCCGTCGGCCTCGAAAAAGCGGATTTTCACGACCTCCTCTGGCGCAGGACCGTTGCTGCCGATGGCCCGCACGCCCGGATCGGGGATCATGCGCACATGTATCGTGTTGGGGTCGATCGGCGTGTCGAACGTTACCTTCAGGAAGATCGGCGGCGGCGGGGGCGGCATCCCTGACTCCTCTGGTACGATCTGCAAGCGCGGCTCAATCCCCCCGGTCTGCGGGTCGAGGTACAGGGCTACGTCCCCTCCTGGCCAACCAGGGAGCTTGGCATTGTGCTTCCCCACACTGGCCAAAGCGATGATGTGCGGCGGCGTCAGGGAGCAGTCGTCGGGAATACCGTTGGTGTCGACGTCCGTACTCGTCCCTCTCGCGATGTCGCACTCATCGGGAATGCCGTTGGTGTTGCAGTCCAAGCTGGTGCACAGCAACAGGTCGCACTCGTCCGGGATGCCATTGCTGTTGCAGTCCTGGCTGGTGCCGGCGTGCACGTCACAGGCGTCCCACGTGCCGTTGAAGTTGCAGTCGGTCCCGCTGCATTCATCCGGCGACCCGTCCGAGTCGCAATCGGTGCTGGTCCCGCCCGCCAGATCGCATTCGTCCGGAACGCCGTTGGCATTGCAGTCCCGACTCGTGCCCGCCAAGATGTCGCAGGAGTCGGCCGTGCTGTTGGTGTTGCAGTCCGGCTCGCACTCGTCGGGAGTTCCTTCGCCCGCGCAATCGCTGCTCGTCCCAGCGGGCGGCACGTCGCAGGCATCAGGGACCCCGTTCGAATTGCAGTCTGTCTCTAGCCCGAGGCACTCGTCCGGAATCCCGTTGGCGTTGCAGTCTTGACTTGTATGCTGGGCGATGTCGCACTCGTCGGGAATCCCATTGGTATTGCAGTCGCTCTCGCACTCGTCGGGGGTGCCGTTGACGTTGCAATCGAGGCTGGTGCCGGGGGTGATGTCGCACTCGTCGGGGATGCCGTTCGGCTGGCAATCGTGGCTGGTACCATGCGCGATATCGCAGATGTCCGGTGTGTCATTGGTGTTGCAGTCTTCGTCCGGTTCACACTCGTCGGGGATGCTGTTCGTATTGCAATCGCCGCTGGTCCCCACGTACGCATCGTAGGCATCGCAAGTGCCGTTGCTGTTGCAGTCGCACTCATCCTCAGCGCAGCATTTGTCAGGCAGGCCACTGCTGTTACAGAGCGAGCCGAGCAAGACCGGAGGTGGACAGGTGATCCCGTGAGACGCAAACGCCTGGCAGATTTCGCAAACGTGGGGCGTGGCATTACTGTTAAGGTCCCCATCGCCGTAAACCAGATCATCCACGGTCAGCACCTCAATCGCGGTTAAGGGATGAGCGGTATTGTACTGGCCTTCGCCGCCGAGTGTGATCTGGGACCAGTCGGTGAACAGTTGCCGCGCGAGGTTCAGGCCGGGAGTGTATGTCTGGGTCGCTTGCAGGTTGCGCGCGATACCCTGCCAACAATAGGCCAGCAGCTTGCCGCACCCGTAGAGTAGGTTGGGCTCCGCATGCTCACACCCGCAGATCCAGTGCACCTGGGGGTCCTGACACGGCTCTGGGTACGGCGCACAACGAAACGGGTATCGGCGCGTATCACAGGTGTAGTCCCGATTACAGCAGCCCGGGCCGTACCCATCGCGCCCCACGATGGGGTCGTCGAGGACGAGCAGGCTGAAGGTGTCCGCGAAGCCGTCCCCAAAGGTTCCCTGGACCGTGTGGCCCTCAAGATCGACATCCTGGAGCAGGCCCAGACGATCAACGATAAAATGCCCGTACTCGTGGGCAATCGAGCTGGCATAAGCGGCGTTGGGGCTGGGGTAAGAGTTTTGACAGCCCTGTTGACCGCAAGCATCGAATTCAAGCCAGGGCGGCGGCCACACGTAAAAGGCGGCATTGCAGGAACCATTTGACGACACTATGTTGACGCGGCAGCGGAGAGACAGGTCCAGACCGTCCCAGTCGGGCTGCCGCGTCTTATAGAAATCGTGCGCCAGGTTCATGTGAACGTAGGCGTTGATCTGGGCGGTAGCGATGTCGAACGGAATGGGATTGGGATTGAACAGAAAATCCGGCGGCGGCGGGGTGACTCCCGACATCGACACGGACATCCCCGGCTCGAGAGCATCATGATCGAATATCGTCGCCCACCGGCCGCTCAAGTCCGCGTGGACGGTGACCTGCGCGGTGCCGCTGGGAGGAAGGAAGTAATCCCCATTCTCGTCGGTGTAGGTCGTGAATTGCGCCGTGAACTGGTCATCTACCTGGACACCTACCTGGACGCGGAGGGCGGGCAAGGCCGTCTCCACGGGGGGATTCTCCGGCACGTCGGGACGGGTCCCGGGCGTGGCCTTCCCGCTGACGTGCCCTTTAAGCCCGGCGTGCATGACCAGGTCCTGCACGCCTAGCAGGGTGTCGGCCGTGGTGGCATCGACAAAAAACGCATAGGCTTCGGCAGCGCCAGGCTCGGGATTCGTCCCGGTGAAGGTCCAAGCCCGCAGCGCGGGCACGTCCTTCGCGTAGTAGATGACCATTTCAGGTTCAGACCAGAAGGCCAGATGGCTGTAGGCCTCCTGCACATATTCCAGAGCCTCCTGGGCCTCTACCGTCGCGGTCCGGAGCTCCCCGCTGGGCGGATGGGCCAGATGAGCCGCCACGTAAACCACCTGGCACGAGTCGTTACGCACCAGCAACCGGGCCAACCCATTGATTACCCGCAACCCCTCCATGTATTGCTGATACGCGAAGACGGTGAGCACCTCGGGATGGACGACGCCGAGCACCTCGGGATGGACCATGTTACTGCGGACCAGTTGCAGGTCCAGATCGGGTACGGCGAAGACGTTGCCATTGGCGTTCAACCAGGCCACAGCCCAGGCCTCCGCCGCGTCGGCGGGGAGACACGGGACCGCCACTTGGCTCATCGCCCAGCCATAGAAGGCCTGGACATCGCAATAGACACTCGAGGAGATGGCGTTGGGGGCGTAGACCCACAGCCCCGGATAGGCTTCGTTTTGCAGCAAGGCCAGGGTCTCGGCGGTCAGGGTGCACTCCCCCTGGCCGTAGTAGGGCTGCTCATCAGCGCCGGCGGGGATCCAGCACAGGCCAAGGATGAGGCAGGTCGGCAGCCAGGGCCCCGGCAGTGCAGGACGGGACCTGCCCGCGGGGCGCTCCCTCGAGTCCGAGCGAACCGCACCAAGGGCGCCTGTGGCCTTCCCAACCTGGGACCCATAACCGGTAGGCAGAGTTTTCATACGAACCTCCCAACCGTCAAAAGCGGACTTGTACAGGTGCCACCGCGCCGTTAGAGTCGTATTATAGTGAGTAAATAAACCATACGGGCGGCGAAACCACGTGTCAAGAGGCGGGGGGCGGAGCGGGGGAGAATTTTTTGGGGAGACGCTCGACAAACCGGCGGTTCGTGGTATATTAGATGTAGACATATTCGGAAGGTCACGACATGCGCGCCATTAAGTCCTGCTTTACGGCCGTTTGCGGGATGGTAT
>JBGPAW010000272.1:0-5581 GCA_041480905.1 Phycisphaerae bacterium | reverse complement strand
GTGTCACGAGTGCGGGCACTTCGACGTGATCGGCGGGCGGGAGGAGCTGCAAGCGCGGGCCGTGGAGGGGTGGGACGAGTTTGCAGGGCACACGCCGCACCGCCCTTATGTCGATGCGGTTAAAATCCGCTGCGGGAACTGCGGGGCGCTGGTGGAGCGCATTCCCGACGTGGGGAACCCGTGGCTCGACGCGGGCATTGTGGCTTATTCGACGGTGCGCTACGCCAGTGACCGGGCGTACTGGGAGAAGTGGATACCGGCGGACCTGATTACGGAGTGTTTTCCCGGTCAGTTCCGCAACTGGTTCTACGCCATCCTGGCCATGAGCACGATGATGGAGTTGGGCAAGGAGCACAAACGCCCGCCGTTCAAGAACCTGCTCGGCCACGCCATGGTGCTCGACGAAAACCGGCAGGTGATGCACAAGTCCGACGGCACGGCCATCTGGTTCGAGGAGGCGGCGGAGCAACTCGGCGTGGACACCATGCGCTGGATGTACTGCGCTCAGCCGCCGACCGTCGATCTGCCCTTCGGCCTGCGGCACCCCGGTGAGGAGGTGACGATCGAAGGTGCCGACGGCGCGCGGATCACGCACACGGTGGACGGCCAACACCTCTGCCGGGTCACCTCCACGCCCGCCGACGAGACCCGCCGGAGGGTGCTGCTGCCGCTGTGGAATTCCTACGTCTTCTTCTGCAACTACGCCCGGTTGGACGGTTTCGATCCCGCCAGGCCCCAGGTGCCGCTCCCCCAGCGGCAGGACATCGACCGTTGGATTCTGTCCGATCTGCAATTGCTCATCCAGACGGTGCGCGCGCACGTCGAGAAGTACGAGTTAGCTCCGGTGTGCCACGCCACCGAGAAGTTCCTCGACGACCTGAGCGCCTGGTACATCCGCCGCAATCGTCGCCGCTTCTGGCGCGGCGCCGCCGAAGGCGACACCGACAAGCTGGCCGCCTATCAGACCCTCTACGAGGTGCTCGTGACGCTGACCAAGGTGATGGCCCCGATCGTACCGTTCGTCGCCGAACACATCTATCAAAACCTGGTCGCCGACCAGCTCACCGGCGCGCCTGAGAGTATCCACCTGTGCGATTACCCGCGGGCGGACGAAAGCCGCGTCGATCACGAATTGTCCGTCAAGATGGCCGCGGTGTTACGCATCGTCTCGCTCGCCCGGTCGGCCCGCACCGCCTCCAAGCTCAAGGTCCGTCAGCCGCTCGCGGAAATGCTCGTGGTGTCGCAGAGTGACACGGAGCGCGCCGCCGTGAACCAGTTCGAGGACCACATTCTCGAAGAATTGAACGTCAAGCAACTGACTGTGAGGGAGAGCGTGGCCGATCTGCGCCGCGTGGAGGTCAGCCTGAACAAGAAGCTGGCCGGTCCCAAGTACGGCAAACAGCTTGCCGCTGTCGCCGCGGCGTTGGCGGCCCTCGATCCCGACGCCGTGCTGCGGACGGTCGAGCAGGGTCTGTGGGTTACGGTGGTGGTACAAGGCGATACGATCAATCTCGAACCGAGCGAACTCAACGTGGTCAAGTCCTACGGCGACGACTGGGCTGCCGCGGAGGACCGTGCCACCGTGGTGCTGCTCGACCGGCGGATCACCCCCGAGCTGCGCCGGGAAGGTCTGGCCCGCGACATCGTTCGCAACGTGCAGAACCTCCGTAAGGATGCCGGCCTGGAGATGGAGGACCACATTGTGCTGGCACTCGTCACCAACTCCGTGCAAACGACGAACGCGATTAAGAGCCACGGTGGATACATTGCCCAGGAGACTCTCGCCACCGACGTGAAGACGGAAGAATTGGAGAGCGCCGCACGTGCGACTAGCGTGATTATCGAAGGGGAACCTCTGTCTATTCAGCTACGTAAAGCGGATTAGGTGCTCTTTGCCGATGAAGATGGCCTGCTGCGCTGCATTCATGGCCGTCTTCGCAGTCAGCCTTGTTAACCGTCCTCAAGAGATCCTGGGGACGCGCATCGCCTACGTCGTTCGCGGGGGAGGCAATGGTACTCAACATATTTGGATGCGCCCTTCGTTGTGGACGAGCGACGACGACACGAGGCAGCGTAGGCTTGAGATACAAACGACTCATTGCGCGAACTGCGTCTGCGTCAGAGAGCTGGATTGGAAGGTGTTTACTATGACCTACAGACCACGAGAACTCATGTACCTCTTCGGGAGGTCGAACCTGGAACCGCCAGGCCCGGCGAGTCCGTGGTGGACTCCGAACCACCCATTCTCGGTTGTATAGACCGATGTGCGTCATACCGAGTGCTTTGTCTCACAAGCAGTTAGGACACGGGCGATCAAAACTTACCGTCTGGGTTACCGGATTCCCGGCGAAATGACCGTGAACTGGTGCCCGTTGTGTCGGCTTGGCCGACGATACCGGAAGCCGTCAAGGGTGGGATGCTGCCGATCGTCCAAGCGACCGTGCGGAGCGAGCGCAACGCCACGGTCGATGGGACCCGGGGGCAATTCGATTCGCGTTAGCTACAAACCAAGGGTGACGCAGGAGAACGAGTCCTCAGCGACCGTAGACTTGGTCCAGGACGGCAATCGCACAGGTCGCGCAGTCGGCGGCGCTGGGCAAGGGGCTGCAGGCTTCAATGGCGCCAGCGGCCTCGAAGTCGTACGCGTGCCCCTGGGCGTAGGCGGCCTCTACGCCGGAGATTAGCGCCGCGATCTGAGCATCGGGAATGCCGGGGCAGGCTTCGCGGAGGCGGTCGTTGACCTCTGGGAAGTTGGGGTTGGAGGGGGCCGAAGCGGATCCACGGCTTCCGCCGGAGGAGGCAGCCCCACACCCCGCAACCAGCGGAGCGATCCCCAAGACGGCGACCACCAAGGAGGCGAGCATCACACGCGCGGTCTTTACACGCTCAGCATACGGGGTGTTTAGCATGTCTTACCTCCTCTGACGAGACGCGACGAACCGTTACGCGCGTTCAGAATTTGAGTCTAACAGATTCAACCTATGGGAGCAAGCCATAGCGCTCGTCCCCCTTGGCTCTTTGCCTCTGGAGCGGAATCAGGGTTTGCCGCAGGCGTACCGGTGCGGACATTCGTGAGCATCCTGGGTTGTGGCGCACACCGGCGGGCGGAGTGCGTCTGGGGCGAGGTTGAGATGAGATCCGGATCACTTGAACGAATGCGCTGCCAGGAACTCCGTCGGGGTCAGAACGGCCAACTCGGACCGGGGAAAGTGCTCGGGATTACGGCTCACCACGCAGGTCGTCTCGGCGCGGAGGGCGCTGAAGTACTGCACCGCGTCCTCGAAGTCATCGAACCCTGCGTCCATCGCCTGGTTGAGGATCAAGTCGTCGCAGAGGACCGGCGTGAACGTGTCGCGCAGCATCGTCAATACGCGCAACGCCGCCCGGCGGTTTTGCAGTCTGCCCACAATGTAGAAAAGGTTCGTGAAACTGATCACCGAGACCAGCCCGTGAATCTTCCGCTGTTCGGCGAGGGTCCAGACCGCCACGGAGTCACCGTAAAAGGGCTCGCGCCGCGCCAACACGTCCAACAGCACGTTGGTGTCGAGGAATACCCTCATCAGTTCAGCCCATGCTGCGTCAGCAGCGCGTCTTCCAGCACCTGCCGACCGGACCGGCCTGCCGGTATCGTGATGATGCCGCTGGCTCGGCGCGAGATGGGTCCCAGCGAGGGTTTCGGGTTGCGTCGCGCCACCAAGTGGCGGATGAACCGCTCAAACATGGAAGACACGCTGGTGTTGTTCTCCGCCGCTAACTCCTTGGCCTGCTGGATGATCTGGGGGTCGGCGCTCAGCGTCACCTTTTTCATGGTCTCGTTCTCCAATACGTACGACTCACGGAAGATTATACGTATCATACTTTGCGGGAGCAAGAGCGGTCGACGATGTCCGAGAACGGGCCGTGACGCCGAGCTGCTTACCATGTTCATCCCGCGTCAAAGGAAAACACCACCGGAAGGCTCGCCGCGGAAACGCTGGCCACGGAGCTGACCGACGCCGCGCTGACCGTTGGTGCCCGCCTCACCGACGTTCAAATCGTCGGCAAAGACCTCCGCATCGAGTTGCGTAAGGCGTAGTCGCCGCAGATTCCCAGCCGTGATTGCATAAACACAGAACGAGGTAAACAGGGTTGGATAGGAAAGATTGAATTACAGTGTAAGTGTAATCATGCGTACTCAAAGATTTTTCGGTTCCGGGCATTGCTTTTTGTAGCAAAGCGGATATCCTTGCGGGTCTTTGGCGCTCGCGGGGACCCGCGACGCGACGGTGACGATATCGGCAAAAGTCAGTGGTAGTCGAGCGGTGAGCAAGGAAACGCGAATCAGGATACGGATGGAGGCGTACGACCACCGCGCCCTGGATGCGTCCGCCAAGGAGATCGTGGAACACGCCAAGCGGACCAGTGCCATCGTCCAGGGACCGATCCCTCTCCCGACCCGTATTGAACGCTTCACCGTACTGCGGGGTCCCCACATCGACAAGAAATCGCGCGAGCAGTTCGAGATGCGGACGCACAAGCGCGTCATCGACATCTTCGATCCGACCGCGCGGACCGTTGAGGCGCTCAACCGACTGGTCGTTCCTGCGGGTGTGTTCATAAAGATCAAGACGTAGGTAGAGTCCGGCCTGTCGTGTCCGCCGCTCTCAAGGTGGGAGCGGCAGCAGGTATTCTTAAGAGTATATAAATCGGCTGCGTGAGCTGGATCGCGCGGCAGGTGTTGGCGGGAAATCTGATCTCGCCTCTCGAGGCGGGACCAAGGTTTGTGGTAGTGCCATGAGACCGTCGATCGTCGGAAGAAAAGTCGGCATGACCCGGGTGTGCGACGCGGATGGGAACGTCACCCCGGTGACGGTGGTGCAGGCCGGACCCTGTACGGTGATGCAGGTCCGGACCCTCGAGCGCGACGGTTACCACGCGGTCCAACTCGGGTTTGAAGACGTCAAGCCGCATCGCTCGAGCCTCCCCCTGATCGGGCACGCGGCGGCGGCGAGGACCGGTCCGAAGCGCGTGCATCGGGAGGTACGGCTCAGCGAGGCGAGCGAATTCCAGTTGGGCGACGTGGTGAGCGTCGCCCAGTTTGAAGAGGGCGGGGTGTCCTACGTGGACGTGACCGGTCTTTCCAAGGGGCGGGGGTTCGCCGGGGTGATGCGGCGGCACCGCTTCGGCGGGATGTGCGCCAGCCACGGGACGGAGCGGAAACACCGCTCGCCCGGGGGCATCGGTGGACACGCCCCTCGAGGCCACGGTCGATGCGTGAAGAAGGGCAAACCCATGCCCGGGCACATGGGCCACGTCCGCGTTACCACGCGGAACCAGCGTTTGATGGCGGTCGACAAGGAGAACCACCTGCTGTTGATCAAGGGGAGCGTTCCGGGACCGTCGGGGGGGTTGTTGCTCATCCGCCAGGCGAAGAGCAAGGGATGACGGCGATGTTGGAAGTACCGGTCTTCAGCATGGATGGACAGCGCACCGGGCAGAGGGAGATTGACCCGGCCGTGTTGGGCGGTCGGGTCCGCCCCAAGCTGCTCAAGCAAGCCGTGGTGCAGTTTCAGGCGAACCGGCGGCAAGGCACGGCGGCCAC
>JBGPAW010000271.1:0-5615 GCA_041480905.1 Phycisphaerae bacterium | reverse complement strand
CGGAGTTCCTGGGCGACTTCCTGCGTACGCGGCGGCGGCCGGTGTTTCTGGTGGTGGACCGGCATCCCGCCCACATCGCCAAAATGGTGGCGGAGTATGTGCCATCGCGGCGGAGCCGACTGGAACTGCACTTCCTTCCGGGCTACGCGCCGGAGCTCAACCCGGACGAATTTGTTTGGAACCCCCTGCGACAATGCGGCGTCTCCAAAAAACCACTGCGGCAAAACGAGTCGCTGCCCCGCCGCGTAAAGCAGGACCTGGCGGCCATCCAGTAGAACAAACCTCTGCTATGCTCCTGCTTTCGTGCTCCCAGTGTAGCCTATGTAACGGACTGATTAGTAAGTGGGACCATGCCAGCCAATGCATCCACTTCACACTCTTGATCGTAACGCGGAATCTCATCGATGAGCTGCAGTGACCAGGCAATCACGGCCAGGGCTTCCGAGCACCAGGACCCATCGAGGTATTCTTGCTCGATCCAGCTTCCGAGCGACTGGAACAACCGAACTTGTTCGCGCTTTGACAACTTGGGCGCAATGCCACTCGAACGAATCCAGGCGTCGAGCTCCACAAACGACGACCCCCCGGACCCAGGTCGAAGGAGTCGAAGCGCTGGCCGGTCCAGGCGAAGGGATTGCCGATTGCGGATTGCGGAATGGGGAATGCGGATTGATCCGTGACGTACGTCGTCCCGTACGGATCGTACGTGTAGCGCTCGACGACCTCACCGTTGCTGTTCGTCAGCGCCACCACGCTGCGGAGCACGTCCTGGAGATAGTAGAACGCCGCCTCACCCGGCGGGACGCTCGGCCCGCCCACGCCACCCGTCGGGCCGCCGTGCGTCACCAGCACCAACGGCTCCAGGAAGTCTCGCCCGTAAACAAACTCGCGGAGCAGCGTCCCATCGCCCTGGCGTTCCTCCAGAACGCCCGGGCCGGCCCCGGACAGGTGGAACGTCGCAGCACCGCCCGCGTCCGTGCTCCGCACGCGGCTGCTCAGGGCGTCGTACCCGAGCGTCAGCAGGAGGCTGTCGTCGCCCGGCTCCGCCGTCCCGGTCATGTTCCAGACCCCGGTCAGGCGGTTCCGCGCGTCGTACCCGTACCGCCGGCCACTCGGCGACCCGCCGGGCGGGTCGCCCGCGTTCCAGGCCGTCGGGTCCAGCGCCAGGTCCCCGTCGTCGTCGTACGTCAAGGCCACGGGCGGGACGCCCGCGCCACTGCCGTCCGGGTCGATCGTCAGCACCTCGTTCACCGCGTTGGGCGTCCGCGCCTGCGTGATCGGCTGCCCGTTGATGGCGGTCACCAGGATGCCCCAGTTCCCCCGCCGGTCCAGCGTCCAGCTCTGCCGCCCCGGCAGCACCGGATCGAGCAGCATGTTCCCCGGCGGGATGGTGTGCTCCGCCGTCAGCGTCCCCCGCCGCAGGCTGCTCACCCGTTCGCGCGCGTCGTGGACGTACTTCTCGCCGCGGTTGGTGTGCAGAAGGTCCTGCCGCCACAGCCGATCCCCCGCCGCATCGTAGCCGTGCTCGACGTGGAACAAATCGACCGCGTCCTTGGCGTGCCGGATACTGCTGAGCCGGCCCACCAAGTCGTACGCGAACGTGCTGCCAATCCCGTTGCCCAGCACCGCCGTCTCGCGCCGGTCGGCCGCGTCGTAGCTCCAGTCCGCCACCGTCCCCAAGCCCGGACTCGTGACCGAGTCCAAGCGGTAGCGGAGATCATAGTTCTCTGTCACGACCCGCCCGCCGGGGTAGACCAGCGTCCGCCGGACGTCACTCGGATCGACCTGATAGGCGAAGGTCGTCACATACGTCCCGCCCGCCAGTCCGGCCAACTCCTGCTCGACCCGCTCCAAGCGTCCCAGGTCGTCGTAGCCCAACCGCCGCTCACCCACCGCGTTGGTCGCCCGCGTCAGCCGACCCGTCTGGTCGTAGCCGAAGCCGTCCGCCGGCGTGACCCCATCGCCGTACGACCGCCCCGTCAGCCGGTGCAGGTCGTCGTAGGAGTACGTGGTCACCACGCCCTTCTGATCGGTGCGGCTCTCGACCCGCCCCGCCGGGGTCCAGGTGAACCACATGATCCCGTTGCTGCTGACGGCCTCGTTGTCCGGGTAGATCACCCGGCTCACCCGACCAGCCGCGTCATAGGCGTACGTCGTGGTGTTCCCGTCGTGGTCGGTCAACGACACCACCCGCCCGCGACCGTCGTAGCCGTAGACGGTCGCGGTGTCCGCGGTGCCGCTGCCCGGCACGCCCTGGTAATCCTCCAGCACCCGGCCCAGCCGCCCCAGCCGGTCGTACTCGTACCGCGTCCGCACGCCGAGCGGGTTGGTCCGCTGGACCACCCGGGCCACCGGGTCGTAAGTGAAAGTGGTGAACAAATCATCCGGTGTCTCGACGATCGGGTCACGGACCTCTCTCAGCCGATCGGCCTCGTCGTAGGCGTAGATCCACGCCTGCCCCAGCCCGTCCTCCCGCCGGGCGACATTGCCGTTGGGGTCGTAGCCCAGCCCGGCGATCGGCCCCACCAGGTCCGACGCCGTACTCAGCCGATTGGCCGCGTCGTATGCCAGCTCGATGACGTTGCCGTTGGGCAGCGCCGCGAAGGTCACCTGGTCTGCCCCGTCGTAGACCAGCGTGGTCACCAGGTCCGGCCCGTTCGTGTCGATCGCCATCACGGTCGTCCGCCGGTCGGCCTCGTCGTAGCCGAACTCGACCCGCTCGCCCTCCGGCCCGAACACCGTCTTCAGGTTGCTTTGCGGGTCGTATGCGTAGCCGATCACCAAGTCGTTGCCGTCGTTTGCGCAGCCATTATCAGCCGCGTCTCCCACCTTGCGGACCACGCAGACCCGCCGATCCAGCTTGTCGTAGTTGAAATACGTCCCCTTCCCCGCCGCATCGACGATCTTGTGCGGCAGGCTCCGCCCCGGCGTCGCGCAGGCGCAACCACCGGGAGCCGTATATTCGTAGGCCGTAGTGAGGTTCAGGGAATCCGGGGCAAGGCTGCGAGAGGTCAGGCGGTTAAGCGCGTCGTAGACGTAGCCGACCGATGCGTAAGGTCCATCTGGACCAGGGTTTAACGTGCGATCTACGCGGGTGAGATTACCCGCCCCATCGCGGGCCAAGGAAGTCCTATAACCCTCTGCATCCAGGTGATCTACCAGGAAGTTCTGCCCATTGTACCCGTTGCTGGTGACGTTGCCTTCGGGATCGGTTCGGAGGACCACGTTCCCGTTGCCGTCCAGGTCCCAAACGGTCGTAAGGTCCAGCGTGCCCTCGGCTTGCGTGCGGCCAGTCAGGCGGTTGCGCTGGTCGTAGTCGAAGCGCGTCGGGATGCCACGCGGGTCGGTCAGACGCACGAGGTTGCCATGCTCGTCGCAAACGCGACTTTCGGTCAGGTCCAGGCCGTTCGTGTCGACGACGGTCTTTACCAGCCGGCCCGCGTCGTCGTAGATCCAGTCGGCGAACACGTCGCGATCCCCGCGTTCGATGGTCGCGCGGGTCCGTCGGCCCACGGCGTCGTATTCGTAGCGCGTGACCAGGTTCAGCGGACCGGCCCCGCGCGTCACCGTAGCCAAGTTCCCTCGCGCGTCGTAATCGAAGAGCGTGTCATGGCCGTTGCGGTCGGTCATGGTGACCCAGCGAATCCGGCCAGGAAGGGGCAGCCCGGCGGTGCCCACGTCCTCCATCTCGCCGTAACTTTCGTAATCAAAGTGAATTACAGCATCAGCCGGCGCGCCTTGGTCATGCTCGTTCAGGGGATCCTCGATTTCCAGGAGATCGCCGTTGGCATCGTAGGTGAAGTCCCACTGGTCGCTATCCGGCTCGGTTCGCGTCGTCAGGAGCGACCGGATAGTCGAATGCTGGTAGGCCAATTGCTCTTCATGCCCTGCCTCATCCGTTCGCTGGATGACGTTGCCCCAGGCGTCCCATTGGAAGGTGCGGGCGTATCCGCGCTCGTTGTCGATACGCACGAGCCGATTCCGCGCCGCTCCGGCCCCCGTGCCGCCATAAGTGTACTTGCGCGTGGTTCCGTTCGGCGCGGTGATCCGCCGCAACCGTCCCAGGTTGTCCCGCTGGATTAGCCAACTCAGACCCCGACCGTCGACATAGTACACACCTCCCGGCTTAATGGGCCCGCGCCTGGTGGGCGGGAAATTGATCGTCGGCATCGTCGGGCTGACCCCCACCACCACGTGGCCTTGCCCGTCGCGAAGGATGCACCACTGAGCCTGGTACTCGGCGGTATAGAACGTGCCGTTCTTGAGCGTCTCCCGCGTGAGCCGATGGGCGCCGTCATACTGGTAGTTGAGGGTATGGCCCAGCGGATCGGTGATGTTCGTGAGGTTGCCCGTCGGGTCGTAGGCGAACGTGGTCTGCTTCCCGTCCGGGCCGGTCACGTGCCACAGGCGGTTCACCCCGTCGTAGTCGAACGTGACCGCGCGTCCGTGCGGGCTGAGGATCGTGGCGAGCCGCCCGTTGGTCCCGTACGTGAAGCGCATCGTGCGTCCCCGCCGGTCGATCGTTTGGCTGAGGCGATAGGCCGAGTCGAACACGTGGCGGGTCCCATCGGGTTGGTGCACTTCGTAGTGGTCGTTCACCCACACCAGATCGAAGGCCCGCCCTTTGGGCGGCATATAGGTACCGGTCTGCGGGTCCCAGACGAACGCATTGCGCCGCCCGTTCCCCTGCCAGAAGATCACCTTGCCAACCAGGGTTTCCAGACGGAGGTTGTAGCTGTGCGTCCAGCCGTAACCGACCGGACCATCCTGTCCGGCACGCTGCGCGTCGTAGCGCAGCTTCAGGTCCAGCTCGACCTCGTCATCGGCGAAGGTTTGCAGGATCGGAACGGTGGTCCATATATTCCCGGTGGCCAGCCGGACGAACAGCCCGTCGCCCTTGTCGGCGGCACCGTCACAATCCGGATCGGGATCGTCCTCGTCGTCGTCGGGATCGTCGTCGTCGCAGGGATTGCCCGGGCATCCGCCTTCGCACTGGGCCGCCGCCTCATCGCACGCGGAATCGCAATCCCCCGGCGGACAACAAGCATGGCCTGCCCCATAACCGTCGCACCCCCCTTCGCACTTGGCCCCCACGCTTCCACAATCGGGGTTGCAATCCCCCGGCGGGCAGCAGGGGTTGTCCCCCCCGAATCCCTCGCACTCCGCCTCACACTTCTCGCCGATGCTCTTGCACTCGGGGGAGCACGGATCGACGCAGCACGGATCCACCACGCACTCCCCAATGCTGCACACTTCGCAGTTGTCCGGGTTGCAGCAGTTCTCGTCGCAGCAACCCTCCTCCGAACAGCAGAACGCTCCGTTGCAGCAGGTTTGGCCCGCGGGGCAGCATGTCGCATCGCAGCACGTGCCGGGGCAGCATGCCCCGTTGCAGCACGTCTGGCCCTCAGAACAACTGCTCACGCACTCACCGTCGTAACAGACCTCACAGTTTGTCGAATCGCAGATCACTCCGCAGCAGGGGTCTGGGTTGCCGCAGCAGGGGTCGGAGTCCGGCACACACACTCCGTCCTCGCAGTGTTGGCAAGTCGGACAGGACTTCCCGCAGCAGGGGTCACCGTTGCTCACGCATGTATCTTGCTCGCAGACGGAGCACT
>JBGPAW010000270.1:0-5629 GCA_041480905.1 Phycisphaerae bacterium | reverse complement strand
GGGCCCTGGAGATCGCCCCCAACCATCTCGATGGGCGCGAATTGCGCGTGTGGACCTACCGCCGAGAACTGCGCTTCGCGGAGGCGGCGGCGGAACTGCGCAGCCTGCTCCGGCGGCATCCGAACCGCGGCCGGTGGGTTAGAAACCTGTTCGAGGTGCTGTTGATCGAGCAGCAGTACGATGAGGCGGCGGAATCCGTGGGGTCCTTTCTGGAACGGGTCCGGCCGGCCGGCGGTGCGCTGCACGACTTCCGCTTGAATCTGCTGCAAGCGTTGCAGGCCGCGAAACGCTTCGACCAACAGATTGCCACGGTGCAGACGTGGTTGGCTGCGGACGAGACCAACCGCGAATTGCGCGGTTGGCTGGTGGCCGCTCTGCTGGCCGCCCACGACGACACCGCGGCGCAGAGAGTGGCCCGGCAATGGTACCAGGCCGATCCGGCGGACGCCCCGACGGCCAAGGTCTATCGAGAGGTGCTGGTGGAAACCGGGCGGTTCGCGGCGGCGGAGCAGTTGGTTCTGGAAGCGCTGGAGAACGATCCGGGCAACGCCGGCCTGCAACTCGCCCTGATTGGTGTCCTGGGCAAGGCCGGGCAGTCCGACGCGGCCTTGGAATTGGTGGAAAGTCTGTCACCGGGTGCAGCGCAACCGGTGGCGTGGTTGGCCGCTCAACTCGACCTTTACCAGGCCGCGAAGCGTTATGATGAGGCGGCCGGCCTGGCCGCGCGCATGCTGCAGGACGACGCCCTGCTGCGCGGGGTGGGGACTTGGGGCGAGACGTATCTCCGGGAACGATTGACCGGGGTCTGGATCGCGGCGCTGCTCAGCGGGGGGCGGTACGACGAAGCCCAGGTGAAACTGACGCGCTGGATCGAGCAGGCTGCATCACCGGATGACAAGTTCGGATACTTAAGGCTGCTCGCGGGAGTGTATCAGGAGCGGGGGCAGGCCGCCGAGGCCTTGGAAAGCCTGGAACTGGCCTATTCCCTCGACCCCACGGAGGCGGGGATCAATAACGATCTGGGTTATACGCTGGCGGAGAAAGGAGAGCGTCTGGACGAGGCGGAGCGCATGGTCCGCAAGGCGGTGGCCCGTGAGCCGATGAACGCCGCTTATCTGGACAGCCTGGGGTGGGTTCTTTATCGTCGAGGCCGGTTCGAGGAGGCGAAAACGTGGCTGCTCAAGGCCGCCCGGACCCCCGAGATGCGCGAAGACCCGGTCATTTACGATCACCTGGGAGATGCGTGCTGGCGGGTGGGCGCGGCCGACGAAGCCGCCGCGTACTGGAAGAAGGCGGTGGAACTGGCGGAGGCCCGGCGGCAGGAACGGGAGGACGCGAGCGATCGTCGCGTCGCGGAGTCCGCCGCGGCGAAGGGGGAGGCGACGGAGAGCGGGCGGTCCCCCCAAGTGGCGCCCGTGGTGGGGGAAAAACGCGAAGAGGGGCAGGGTCGTCCCGCCGCCGATAGGGAGTAGGACGGCGGGTGTGGCCCGAGCGGTCCCCGGGTAAGGAGTCATAGGTATGTCCGGTCATTCCAAGTGGTCGACCATCAAGCACAAGAAGGCCGCGACCGACGCCCGACGCGGCAAGCTGTGGAGCAAGATCGCCCGCGACATCATCACGGCGGCCAAACGGGCCGGTGGCGACGCGGAGTCCAATCCGCGTCTGCGGTTGGCCATCGACAAAGCGAGGGCGGCTAACATCCCCAAGGACAATATCGAAAAGGCGATCAAGAAGGGCACCGGCGAGCTGGAAGGCGAGTCCTACGAAGAGGTGGTGTACGAAGGCTATGGCCCCGGCGGCGTCGCCGTGATGGTTCAGGCCCTGACCGACAACCGGGCCCGCACCGCCCCGGAAATCAAGAAGCTCTTCGAGCGGAAGGGCGGCAACCTGGGTCCGAGCAATTGCGTCGCCTGGATGTTCCAACAGAAAGGCGTCATGGTGATCGACCGCGCGGACGCCGACGAGGACCGCCTGCTGGAGGTGGCCCTGGAGAGCGGAGCGGGAGACGTCTCCACCTCCGAGCACATCCACGAGGTGACTTGTGCTCCGCCCGCCCTGGAGGCCGTGCGGGATGCCATCCGGGCCGCCGGCATCGCCATCCAGTCCGCCGAGGTCCGGCTGGTCGCGGAGAACAACGTGGTGCTCACGCTCGAGGCGGCCCGCAAGGTGCTCGATCTGGTGGAGTCGCTGGAGGACCACGACGACGTGCAGTCGGTGGCCTCGAACTTCGACATCCCCGACGCCGTGCTGGCCCAACTCGGCGCCGAACGCTGATATAGACCTGCATTACTCCTGTTCCCCTTATCCAGTATGCGTTATGAGGTCGGTGCGTTGGGGCAAAAAGGGTCAATCATTTTGCGTTTCCGGTTAGGTCATTCGCCCTTATCTATGATCTCCCGGAAAGTAAGCCGTCGCTGCTCGAATCAGCTTATCGGGCGGAGGCGAGGCGGCTCAATCGTAGTTTCTTTGGATTGGCTAGCGGACATTGGTCGTCTCGCCCATCTTCGGATCGCCGCCTCGCAACGCGGTCGGCCCATGGCGCGTTTGCCGACGCCCGCGAAGCGTCACAAGTCAACGCACGGAGGGCTTGATCGGCCCGGACGCGGTTGCTATTATACTAGGGTGGGATTACGAGACGGGGAAAGAATAGGCGTTTTGGTCCACCACGGTGAGTTCCGTCCCGGCCGGAGCCGAGGTTGGTGCCCCCCCAACGGTGGAGTGCCCGAACGCGACAAAGGCCTTATCCAAGGCGCGCGGATTGACGACATATCACCAAGGCGCCGTGGATGTTTAGGGCAAAAGCCACTTGACTTTTGCAGCCTCCCCGTTAACGTGCACGCCGCAGCGCGGCCGTAAGGGATTAGCGTGTGGAGGATACCGCCCATGCCAAGCACGATGCCATCCGGGATTAACTTGCAGGGTTTCTCAGGTAGATTCCAAACCCGTTTGCTCCAGCAAGCGCTCTGGAAGTGGCGCAGTACACCGGGCAAATACTTGCTGGCCTTTTTCCTGGAAAATGGCAGACCCGACGTGAAGGGCTTTCAAACGCCAAACGAGCGAGCAGACTTCAAGGACTCGTTGAGTAAGGAATACCCGACTATCGAGTGGGACAAACCGGACAAACACACGTTGCGATTTACGTAGAGTTTATCGCCGGTCCTTCGCTGGGGGGAGCGGAGGACAAAGGCAGGAGACGTGTGTTTGCCCACCGAGGCGCGGACGGTGGCCAGAACCCCCCTCATTATCATTCCTTTTGACTATCAACCAGACGGCACGCCCGTCGTCCGCGCGTACCTAACCATCCGGGGAAAGCTTCTAAGCGTTCCGCTTGATTTCGCCGTGGACACGGGGGCTCCCGCAACATTCATTGTGCCGTGCTTCGAGAAGAGCCTGCTGGGACAGTATCCACAACTCGGGCGTCATTTTCGCAGGGGGGTGAAGGAAGCCATGACCATCATGGGGCCCGCACCCATGAAAGCCCTGACGGGCAATGACATCGGCCTGACATTCTACGACCTAGGCGATGCGCCCCATTTTATGCCATTAAAGTACATATACTTTGCTGATGAACGCGCGGCGGGCAAGAGGAAACGGAACTTGCCCGGAGCATTTTTGAAAGAGTGCCTGCTGGGACGAGACGTGTTGGACAGCTTTGCTCTGGTCTCTACGCCGGATTCCGTGGAGGACGGCACGCCGCTGGGATTCCTGTGTACCCCTCAAGGGGTTTTTCAGCGGTGGCTGTACCACGAGGACTCTCCATTCAGGGCCGTCATCGAAGAACACCGACAACTCATGACGTTATTAGCCTTCGACAGAAGCAAGCGCCGGTAAGCGCCAGCCTACTAACTAATTAAGTAACGAAATAGGGACAGTCGCGTACCCAGGGCTGGCGTCTGCCGGCAGGCAAGCCCTTGCAGTCCGCGGAGGTTCGGCTGGTGGCGGAGAACAACGTGGTGCTCACGCTCGAGGCGGCCCGCAAGGTGCTCGATCTGGTGGAGTCGCTGGAGGACCACGACGACGTGCAGTCGGTGGCCTCGAACTTCGACATCCCCGATGCCGTGCTGGCCCAACTCGGCGCCGAACGCTGATCCGGTTCTACCCGAGCCCGGTGGGTGGCCCAGGTCCTTTGGATCTGGGGAAGTGATTACCTCGGACCACTGAACCGCACGATGCCCGGCTTCATGGGCTTCACCAGCAATCGCTCCCCCACCTCCAGAGGAGGTGGGCCACCCGCCCCGGCGCGGGTCGAGTAACCGATGCCCACACCGCAGCCGACGGACAAGACGGTCCGGCTTGCGGACTGCGGCGAGACGCCCCATACGCTTCGGCTATGTCACTCTGCGCCTATTCTTCCGAATCGTTCTGAAACGAGCTCCGCTGGGTCGGCTGACCGTGCCGGAGGCGGTCGATCCGCTCGCGGGCCATGAGGCCGACGCGGTTCTCATCCAGACGGATCGCGGTTTCGTAGCTGGCGATCGCCTCCGCGAGGCGGTCCTGTCGGGCGAGGATGTCGCCGCGCAGGAGCGGCACGCGGCCGTCGGTCGGGTCCGTGGATTCATAGAGTGCCAGCGTTTCCCAGGCCTGGGCCAGCTCGCCGCTGAGGATGAGGGCCTGGGCGAGAGACCGGATCAGGAACACGTCGGGTTTGCGGGTGACGGCACCGCGCAGCAAGGCGATCGCCTCGCTCGCCTGCCCGAGTTTCAGGCGGCTAAACACCAGGACGCGCCGGGCCTGGACACACTGCTCGCACGCCGCGAGCACTTCCTGGGCGAGGGCCGCCGCGTTCCCGTATTGCCCACGGCCATAGAGTTCCTCCGCGGCGAGCGCCTGGTTGTAGACGTCCATCATCGCCTTGGGGTCGGAGAGCGTCCCGGCCGGCTCGAGAGAAGCGGCCCGCACGTACCCCAACGAGGCGAGGCGCTCGATTTCCTCGTCCGAGACGGAGCGTCCGGGGTCGCCACCGGATGGGCTGCCGTGCAACACCTGCTCGAGCTGTTGGGGAAGCGTGGCCAGTGCCGCGGGCTTTGCAGGGTAGAGGTTGTTGAGCTCT
Organism: Phycisphaerae bacterium; assembly: GCA_041480905.1. Lineage (GTDB taxonomy): Bacteria > Planctomycetota > Phycisphaerae > UBA1845 > UBA1845 > JAAEQG01. The sequence goes on along the minus strand of JBGPAW010000270.1, from coordinate 579 downwards.
TTGGGGTCGTTGTCGAGGTCGTAGTACTCCGGCTCCGGCGCGAGGATGTACTTGCCGGCGTGCATGCACAGCGCGTACAGCGGGCTCCAGCCAGCCAGAGCCAGCGGGGCCAACGTTTCCAGGTAGATGGCGCGCCCGCCATCCGCCCCGCGGCGCACGAGGCTCTGCCCATCGAGCGGCTGCGTTGGAGCGATCCCGAGCAGATCCTCGAGGGTGGCGCGCACGTCCACCAGACCCACGACCTGGCTCGTGATCCGCGCCGGACGGTGGAAAAGTGTCGGGCAGGAGAGAATCAGCGGCACGCGCACCGCGCCGCCGTAGAGCAGCATCCCGTGCGTGGGTTCCTGGTGTTCCCCCAGGCTCTCGCCGTGATCCGCCGTCAGCACGACGAGCGTTCGCCGCCACAGTCGCAGGCGCTCGAGCTCGGTCCGCAGCCGACCCAGGTTCCGGTCGGCGAAGGCAATCTCCGCGTCATAGCCGCGCCCGGCAAAGCGCGGCTCTTCTGTGAGGGGCGAGGTGTAGGGCAGGTGCGCGTCGAAGTAGTGCACCCACATGAAGAACGGGGGCGGCGCCTCCGCC
>JBGPAW010000269.1:0-5654 GCA_041480905.1 Phycisphaerae bacterium | reverse complement strand
GAGAATGCCGGCGGTGATCACCACCGGCCGGGCGGCTGGGAGCATCACCCGGGTGAACGTCTGCCACGTGGTGGCCCCGTCGAGCGCGGCGGCATCGGCCAACTCGGACGGCAGCCGTTTGAAGAACTGATGAAACAACAGCACGTTGAAGGCCCCGCCGCCCAGCCACGCCGGCACCATCAACGGTTTGTAGGTCCCGATCCAGCCCAGCGTCTCGAATAACACGAAGTGGGGGATGAGCAACACTTGCGGCGGGACCATCATTGAAGCCAGCAGGATCCCAAACCATACCCGTTTGCCTCGCCAGGGCAGGCGGGCGAAGGCGTAACCGGTCATGGCCCCGGTTAACACCGCCCCACCGGCCGACACCGTCGCGATGAGCAGCGAGTTGAGCATGAACCGGACGAACGGCAGGGTACCCACGGCTTCAGCGTAATTCCGCCAGCGCGGCGCCGCCAGCTTCCACGAAGGCGGATAACGGAAGGCCTCGTCCAGCGGCTGCAATGAGGTGGATAGCGCCCACAGGAGAGGCAAAGCCATGACGACTCCGGTGGCCGCCAGCAGGGTATACAGCGTCGCGCGCTGGACCCGGGCGCGCACCTTCACAGGGCACCTTCGCTTTCGTAATGTACCCACCACCGACCCGAGCGCACGGTCAGCAGGGTGAGCACCATGAGAACCGCGAACAGCACCCAGGCCAGGGCACAGGCATAACCGAGCCGGTGCGGCTCCTCGAACGCGCATTGGTAAAGGTACACGACGTAGAACAACAAGCCGTTTTGCTGGGCGCGATCCTGCAGGAGATAGGCCTGACTGAAGGTCTGTAGCGAATACACGATTCCGACGATGAGATTGAAAAAGAGCGCCGGGGTGATTTGCGGCAGGGTGATCGCCCGGAAGCGTCTCCAGCCCCGCGCGCCGTCGATGGCGGCGGCTTCATACAGGGCGTGGGGGACGGACTGCAACGCGGCGAGAAAGATGAGCATGGCTCCACCCGCACTCCACACGTGCATGAGGATCAGCGCCGGCTTGCAACCGGCGGGCGAATAGAGCCAATCCGGGAGCGGCCAGGCAGCCGTACCCGCGTACCCCAGGGCCGTGAGCAGAGGATCGAGCACGCGGTAGACGGCACGGATGACTGTGTTCACCCAACCGAACTTGGGATTCAACAGCCAACTCCACACCAGCGCCGTGGCGACGCCGGAGAGCACGTGCGGCAGGTAGTAGAGGGTGCGGAAGATGGCCATGCCGCGCAGTTTCAGGTCCAACAACAAGGCCAGCAGAAGCGAAGCGGTCAAACCCAGAGGCACGGCCAGCAGACTGTAGAACGCCGTGTTGTAGAAGGCCTGATAGAAGAGCGGGTCTTTGGGTCGTCCCGGCAGAGATCGGATATACCACGGGTCGTAGGTTTTGGGAGGAATGCCGGTCTCCAAGCCGAGCAGGCGGTCGTAGTTCTCCGTTCCGACCCACTGGACACCAGCCCAGTGCAACCCGTCCCACCGGGTAAACGAGAACGCGGCGGACGCGACCATGGGGAGCAGAGTCAGGAAGACGACGCCGAGCATCCAGGGCAGGGCGAACCCGCCGCCGGTGAAGGAGCGGAGACCAGGGGCATGATGAGAGCAATGAACGGACAAGCCAACCCGCCCACACTTCGCCGTCGAATCTCGTGGGTCCCCCTACACGCGGACACGAAACGGGTCAAGGGGCAAGGCCCCACGCAGGTCACCGGCGTATGGCCAGGAACTCTGGCAACCAGGGAGGGCGAGCCTCCCGGCGAGCCGAACCACACGGCTCGGCAGGAGCCTCGCCCTCCCGATTTGCCAGAACCTACAGCCACAGCCGGTTACCGGGGCGGCGCCTCGACCAGGAAGTGTTGTCGGATCGCCGGGTCGGCGGCCAGTTCGCTCAGCACTTCAGCGGGCGTCGGGCGGTCGTGATCGGCTACCAACCGCGCCAGGTGCTGGTTGAGGGCGCGATCCAAGGCGGCGAAATGCGGCGTTTCCGGCTGCAAGCGTGAGTAGGACAGCGCTGCGACGAACTTCCCACTCACCCGTCCGCCATCGCGGCGCGTGAACTCGGGGGCCGCCGAGCGTAAGGCCGGGAGGGCCCGTTGGGTACGGGTCAGCATGGCCTGGGCCGCCGGTGAGCAAACAAAGCCGACGAAGCTCTCGGCCTGGGAGCGTTGCCGCTCGGGCAATCCGCCGCGTATCGCGATGCCGTCCCAGGTCACTCGCGTCACCCGCCCGCCGGGTCCGACCGGAATGTGGGCCACCGTGTAGGTATCCGCCAGCTTGGTGCGCGCCAGGAAAGGCTGAAACCACGGTCCGTTGACGCACATGGCCACCTTCCCGGTGAGAAAACCCACGTCTTGAATAATCTGGGCCACCTCTTCGGGACGCGGACTGACCTGATGAGGGAAGCGGAGTTCCTGGTAAAAACGTAGGGCCGCCTCCGCCGTCGGGCCGGTGAAGCGCCATTGCGTGTTCGTCTCGTCCAGAACGTCGGCGCCGAACGACCAGATGAACGGCAGATAGTACACCCAGCGCGGTAGCCAGAAGCCGAACTGGTCCAGCTCCCCGTCGCCGTCCAGGTCGCAGGTCAACGCCTCGGCCGTGCGGCGGAACTCCGCCAGGGTCCAGTTCTCATCCGGCAGGGGAATCTCATACCCGCGCTGTCTGCTCGCGAGGCGGAAGCACTCGGGATTGCAGTAGATCAGCAGGTTCCCGCCGGAAACCGGCAACCCACGCTGCCGTCCGTCCACCTGAAAACAGCGGAGGGCGAGTGGATCGAAATCGGCCAACACGTCGGCCGTCGAAGAACCGTCGATCCGCCACTCGTCGAGCGGCTCGAAGTGCTGCGCGAGGCTCTGGAAAGGCCCATACTGCACGAGGACCACGTCGGGCAGCGTGCCCGAAAGAATCTGCTGGCGCAGCTTGGTGTCATACAGGCCGTACCAACCGCTGACGTACTCTTGCCGGACGCGGAGGCCGGGATGATCGGCCTCGAACGCGCGAATCACCTCCGCCCAGGTTTCGTAATCCTCATAGGTGCCGAAATGGGCGAAGCGGATGACGTTGGGATCAGCCGGTCGGCAGAGATAATGTCGGACGGTGTCGGCGAAGAGCCAGTACCCTACGCTCGCCACGGCGGCGGCGAGCACAACGCGACGGAAAATGGGGTGTTTGGCGCTCAAGCCACGGTCGTTTCATGGTCCGAGGGGAGGATGGTCACCCGGGTATGGTCATCCAGAATGATCTTGGTCCATTCGCCATCATCCTTCTGGAGGTCGATCCGGCAGAGCCAGAGCCGACCGTGCTTGCCGTGCGCGAACCAACTGCCCGTCGGTTCGCGTCGGACCGCCCGCACGACACCGACCGACTCCCTGGACCACCGGCGGTCGCGGTACAGGATGGTTTGCTCAATCCGCACCCTTGTTCCGGGGGTCAGACGGACAACATTCACCGCGGGTCTCCGTAAAGGGCATTCCCCCAAGCCGCACTGTGCCATGCCGACCCGCGGGTGGCAAGGTGTCCGGACCGCTGACCTGCGCGGAGTCGCTGTGCGGCGAACTCCTCTCCCTGCTGATTGCGGGTGGGGAGCGTCACCGGCATAATACCGGCCGGACGACACGAGTCGTCGCCGGGATGACTGCTCCTCAGCAACGCGGAGGAAGGCCACGAATGAAATCGAAAGCCGCCAAGCTTTTGCTGGTGCTATGGGTGGTCGGGGCCTTTGCCCAAGTGGCGCTGGCCGGCATATTCAGCCCCTTCAGCTTCAGCTTCGCCAACAGCTTTATGAACAGCTTGTTCCTGTTCCCGTTTCGCATGGGTGGGTGTTTCTAGCACCCAGTGCATGGGGCATCACGCGCGCCAGCTCCCCGAGCGCATCGGCAAACCGGTCTATTTCCTCCGTGGTCGTATAGGGCCCCGGCGAGACCCGCACCGTGCCGTCCGGGAACGTACCCAGCGCCCGATGCGTCAGGGGAGCACAGTGCAAGCCGGCCCGCACGGCGATGTCAAACCGCTCGTCCAGCACGGCGCCCACTTCATTGGGCCAGAGTTCTCGAACCGTCAGAGACATCGTGCCCACGCGCTGTGACGGGTCCGGGTCGCCGACAATCCGCACGCCGTTCAGTCCGTCGAGACGCTCTACCAATCGTTTGAGCAAGCGCCGCTCGTGGGCCAAAGTGTCGGCCGGGGTGAGCCCGTCCAAGGCGGCGCCCAGCCCCGCGAACCCGACCGCGTTGGGCGTTCCGGCTTCCAGGGCATAAGGATACTCGACCGGCTGGGTGGGCGTGGCCGAATCGCCGCCCGTGCCGCCTTCGCGCCACGGGCGGGGATCGACGCGCTCGCCGACGCACAGCGCCCCGGTCCCCATCGGCCCGAGCAGCGACTTGTGGCCCGGCACCGCCAGCAAGTCGATGTTCATCCGCTTGACGGAAATGTCCAGCACGCCGGCGGTCTGGGCGGCGTCGACCAGGAACAGGGCCCCGTGCGCGCGCGCCATCCGCCCAATCGTCTCCACGGGCTGGATCAGACCGGTGACGTTACTGGCGTGGACGGCGGCCACGAGCCGGGTCGCAGGTTTCATCGCCCGGGCGACGGCGTCGGGATCGACGTATCCGGCGCCATCCGCTGGAACCCAGGTGACTTTGATAAACCCGCGCTCCGCCAGGGCGTTCAGCGGACGGATCACGCTGTTGTGTTCCAGTTGCGTGGCGACGACGTGGTCGCCTTCCCGCAGAACGCCCTTAATGGCCATGTTCAGCGCGTCGGTGCAGTTCAGGCAGAGGATGGTCCGCTCGGGACGATCGGCGTCGAACAGCTTGGTCAACTTGAGACGCACCGCCCGCAACACGTTCGAGGCCGCCAGGGCCATGCGGTGGCTGGCCCGTCCCGGATTGGCCCCGTCCTCATTCAGAAAGCGAACCATCTCGGCGGCCACGGCGGCAGGCTTGGGCCAGGACGTACTCGCATTATCCAGGTAGATCATGGTTCCTACGCTCCCACGTACTTGGCGTGAACGGCTTTGGCGACGTCAATCTCCGCCGTGCCTTGGATAATCGTCCGGCCGTCGCGGAACAGGGTGAGCTCGAATCCGTCAATCGTCGCTTTGAGCATGAACCGATTGCCACGCACCGGGCCGGAGGCCACGGGGCCCCACTTGGCCGCCATCGCCGCGAAGTCCACCGCGCCGGTGCCGGCGCGGCTGATCTGCACCGCGTTTCGCCCGCACAGACCGACCGCCGTACCGGCCCGGGTACCCTCCAGCCATTCAAACCGCCGTTGCAGACAGCAAGGGCAGCCCTGCCGTGCGGCGGAACCCACGTTGATCGTGACCCAGCGCCCGGACCAGAGATCGACGCTGGTCAATCCGCGGTGCAGCGCGCCCATCTGCCCGGTGAGGATTTTGACGGCCTCGGTGGCCTGCAGGCTCGCCACCACGTTGACCGCGGTCCCCAGCACTCCGACCGTGTCGCAGGTGGGCGTCAGCTCCGGCGGAGGGGGTTCGGGAAAAACACACCGCAAACATGGCCCATCGCCGGGCGTAATCGGCATGCACAGGCCGGTGACACCGATCACGGCCCCGTAGACCCACGGGCGCCGCGATTGAACGGCGAGGTCGTTGATGAGATAGCGGGTCTCGAAGTT
>JBGPAW010000268.1:0-5686 GCA_041480905.1 Phycisphaerae bacterium | reverse complement strand
CGACATACTCTTCCTGACGGTTTCTGGAGAGGTCACGCTCTCGGAGGAGAAACCATGACCCGGGGATGGATCGCATGAGCCTGATGATCGGCGTGTCGGGAATTCGCGGCCTCATCGGCCAGACCATGACGCCCCAGCTTGCCGTGGACGCCGCCGGCGCTTTTGCCACGCACGTACACGGCGGGCGGGTGGTCCTGGCCCGCGATTCCCGCCCCAGCGGCCCCATGCTCCACGCCGCCGTGCTTGGCGGCTTGCTGGCCGGCGGGTGTGAGGTCATCGACCTGGGCATCGTCAGCACGCCCGGCGCGGGGCTGATGGTCAACGTCCTCGGAGCCGACGGCGGCATCGTCATCACCGCCAGTCACAATCCCGCGATCTGGAACGGCATCAAATTCCTCACTCACACCGGAACCGCACCGCCGAACCACGAAGCCGACGCGATCATTGCTATCTACCACGCGAAGAACTTCTCCCACGTACCCGTCGAGAAAATCGGCGGCGTGACCCGCGACGATTCGACTCCCCGCCGCCACGTGGACAAAGTGCTGGCCACCATCAACGCCGAGGCGATCGCCCGCAGACGATTCCGCGTAGTGCTGGATAGCGTCTGCGGCGCCGGCGGGACCGCCGGACGCCTGCTCCTCGAAGCCCTCGGCTGCACCGTGATGCACCTGCATGCCGAACCCACCGGCCGATTCCCCCATCCTCCCGAACCGCTCGTGGAGAACCTCGGCGAGTTGTGTCATACGGTGGCACGGGAGCAGGCCGACGTGGGCTTCGCCCAGGACCCCGACGCCGACCGGTTGGCCATCGTGGATGAAACCGGGGCGTACCTTGGAGAAGAGTACACCCTCGCCCTGGGCGCCAAGCAGGTCTTCGCCACCCGTCCGGGTCCCGCGGTGGCCAATTTGTCCACCTCGCGCATGCTCGACGCCCTGGCCGCCCAGGCGGGTAGCGGCTGCACGGTCTACCGCTCCGCCGTCGGCGAAGCCAACGTCGTCGAGGTGATGAAAGCGCGGCACGCCGTGCTGGGCGGCGAGGGCAATGGCGGCGTCATCGACCCGCGGGTGGTTTACGTCCGCGATAGTCTGGTGGCGATGGCCTTGGTGTTGCAACTGCTGACCGACGACGGCCGGCCCCTGTCCCGGATCGTAGCGGAGATTCCACACTACCACATGGTCAAGCAGAAGTTCGCCTGTGACCACGCCCGCGTCAGCGCCATCTTGGCCGCCGTAAAGGAGGAGTTCGCCCGCGAGAAACTCAACGACGCCGACGGGGTGCGCGTCGATTGGCCGGAGGGCTGGGTCCACGTTCGCGGATCGAACACCGAGCCGATCCTGCGGGTGATCGCCGAGGCGGATCGCCTCCAGACCGCCGTGGAGCTTATCACTCGGGTCCGCCAGATCCTTGACCGGGCGGAAAAGAGCGGACATTCCTGATCTCGCGTCGCGCGGGCGTACGCTCACCATCGTGGCCACGTATCATCCAGATCAGGAACGGTCCCCCTTTTTGTTTCGTTCAGCGTCACTGCGATCTATCAAGTGCGAAACGCCGATGCTGAAAACAACCGCGTCGGAACATGTCGCCGCTCTTGTATTTTAGGGGGGCGATCGAGTACGGTAGTAGAGTACGGCCCCGATGGGCTTCGCCCTCGGGGGTGGGCACGGGGGGGAACCGCACGGGGTGATCGGTCCGCTGCATTCCGCCCGCCGAGTGATGAATGTTGCCAGACGAGACGCCAGGGAGGTGAGTATGTTCCAAGCGTGTCATCGCGTTGAGTTGCGCATCGTAGGTGTACTGGTGCTGTGGGTTATGTATGGACCCTACCCCGTGCCGGCGTCGGCCGATCCTGCCGGAGGGGAGGTAATACCCGGGGGCACTTCCGATCCGCTGAGCGGGACGGTGCACAAAGAAGTGCCCGACGATCCCCCCGGGACGGTGCCGGACCGACCGCCCGCGTCGCTCCGCGATCGACAGACCACCTGGACCCTTGGACCCTATACCAGCATCCAGGCCAACGTGGATGCGGACGGCAACAACATCCGGGGCGACGCTGCCAACGAACCGTCTCTCGCCGTGGACCCCTCCGATCCCAGCCGCATGGTCATCGGCTGGCGCCAATTCGACACCGTGACCTCCAATTTCCGGCAGGCCGGCTGGGCCTACAGTCACAACGGCGGGCATAGCTGGACGTTCCCCGGCGTCTTGGAGCCGGGCCAGTTTTCCAGCGACCCGGTCTTGGCCGCCGACCGCCAGGGCCACTTCTACTTCTACAGCCTCCAACCCGACCGCGACCAGATCCCCTGGGGTTGCTTCCTGTACAAATCCTTCGACGGAGGTCTGACCTGGCCGCAGGAGGAATTTGCCGGCGGCGGGGACAAAGAGTGGATGACGATCGACACCACCACGGGTATGGGCAGCGGCAACATCTACATGACCTGGAACCGCGCGTACTCCTGCTGTGGGGACACCGACTTCACGCGCTCGACCACCGGTGGGGTCTCGATCATGAGTCCCATGGCCATGCCCTCGGCCCTGCACTGGGGGACCCTGAGCGTCGGCCCCGACGGCGAGCTGTACGTGTCCGGCGAGAGCTTCTACGTGGCCAAGTCCACTAATGCCAAGAACCCCTCCGTTACCCCCACCTTCGATTTCGTGACCACCGTGAACCTCGGCGGCACGATCGGCACCGGCGGTCCTAATCCGGACGGTCTGCTCGGCCAAGCCTGGGTCGCCACCGACCACTCCAGCGGCCCCACCCGCGGCTACGTCTATCTGCTCTGCTCGGTGAACCCTCCCGGAAGCGACCCCCTCGACGTGATGTTTTCCCGCAGCACCAACGGCGGCGTCTCCTGGAGCTCCCCGGTCCGCGTCAATAACGTTCAGACCGGTTGGCAATGGTTCGGCACGATGTCCGTGGCCCCCAATGGCCGCATCGACGCCGTCTGGAACGATACCCGAAACTATCCCGCCGCGAATTATTCCGAGCTTTATTATTCCTATTCCGTAGACGCCGGTAGTCATTGGTCCGCCAACGTGCCCGTCAGCCTCCCGTTCAACCACTCCCTCGGTTACCCTAACCAGAACAAGATCGGCGACTACTATCACATGATTTCAGACGATTTGGGGGCAAGTGTGGCCTACGCCGCCACTTTCAACGGCGAGGAAGACGTCTATTTTCTGCGGATCGGCACCTACGACTGCAATGGCAACGGCATTAGCGACCTGACCGACATTGCCGCGGGCACCAGCGCGGACTGCAACACCAACTCCATCCCCGATGAATGCGAACCGAATGAGGACTGCAACCTGAACGGTATTAAGGATATCTGCGACATTGGCTTCGGGACGAGCGCCGATTGCACCGCTAACGGAACCCCCGACGAATGCGAGCCCGACTGCAACAATAACGGCACCGCCGATTCCTGTGACGCAGTCACGCGCGATTGCAATTCCAATGGAATCCCCGACGACTGCGAGGCGGTCGTCTGGGACTGCAATGGGAATAACATCTTCGACGCTTGTGATCTCTCGGCGGGTACTTCGCCGGACTGTAACAGTAATGGCACCCCCGACGAGTGCGACCTGGCCGGCGGGACCAGCTTCGATTGCACCGACAATGGCATCCTCGATGAATGCGAGACCGACTGCAATCACAACCGTGTCCGCGACGATTGCGATCTGGCCGGCGGGACCAGCTTCGACTGCACCGGCAATGGCACTCCCGATGAATGCGAGATCGATTGCAACGCCAACGGCATTCGCGATGACTGCGACCTTGCCGCCGGCACGGCTCAGGACTGCAACCTCAACGGCATCCCCGACGAGTGCGATATCCCCCGCTGTTACCCCCTGTGGAACGGCTTCCAGGGTCTGGCTTATCAGTTGCCGACGAACGGACTGGATATCGACGGCGACGGCGTCCCTTGGTCCAACCCCGCGGGCACGGCACAGATCTGGGTGTATGGCTGTGAATTTGAGGGCACCTCCGATCGGTCGGTGCAAGTAACGGTGACCACCACCCCGCCGGAGGATGGGTATGTCGTCAGTGAGTACTTCCAATCCAACGGCGGCATCCTTCCCCCCAACGAGCAAGTTTACTCGCTGAGCTTTCGGCTGCGCCTGGAAGGGTATGTGAATCCCAAAACCGACTGGCAGTTGACCCTCTACGACGCCCTCAACGCCAAGGCCGTATGCGAGATCGACTTCACCTCGACGGTCTCCACGCGCGTCCCGACGGACCAGCGCGGCAGAATCCTCGTCAAGAACCCCTCCGGGTCTCCGGCTTTCCTCAGCACCGGTGTGGCCGCCGCCGTGGGTGACTGTTACGATTTCAAGGTGGTGCTGGACCATCTCGCCGACACCGTGCAGTTGGACGTGGATGGGGTGCCCCGACTCAATCCCCCGGTTGCGGTGCTGGAGAGCGGCGCCCGGCGGCTGGACGACTTCCGCTTACAGGCGGTCTCCAACGGAGCTCTGAACGGCGGAGCCACCGCTCTGAAGCTTGATGCCTTCCAACTCTGCCTGACCGGGGGGGCGGCCGTCCCGCCGGCTCTATGGGACTGCAACGGGAACGGCGTGCTGGACGAATGCGACCTCTCCGCCGGGACCAGCCGCGACTGCAACGCCAACGGCATTCCCGACGATTGCGAGGTGGGTGATTTCAACGGTGACGGCAACGTCGATCTGACCGACTATGCCACTTTCATAAACTGCATCACCGGTCCGGGCGGCGGCCCGCTCGTGGGCACCTGCGTGTGCGCCGACTACGACGGCGACGCCGACGTGGACGTAGCCGACTTCGCCGCCTTCCAACGGGCCTTTACCGCCCCCTAGCCCGAGCATATCCTGCCGCGCACGCGCAATTTCGTGGTTTCGTAGCGCCCTGCGTCTTCGCAGGCCGTGCGCTTCCGGAGTGGAGCCATGACGGACTATCTGCACGAATTGCTCGATCGGCTCGTTATCGGCGGCCGGGGGTCGCGGATGCGGGACTACCGCCTCCCCGTCTTGTGGCACCAGTGGGACTACGCCGGTCCGGTCCGCCGCGCCGCAGGCCAGATTCTGGTCGATCCTTACGACTACCTCCGGCAGTGCATCCAACACGTGATCCTGCCCGCCCACCCCGGCCGGGGGCTGGGTGGCAAGAGTCTTTCCCAAATCCAACGCGCCCGTCCGCTCGCCGGAGGCAAGGTGCGCGACGCGCGGGAACGGCGCCGCGCCGGGGATTGGATTCGCACCGCCGCCATCTACGGCATGCTCGTGCGTACCACCACCGCCTGGGACCATGACGGCGACGGCAAGCTCTCCTCCCGGCGCTGCACCGAAACCGGCACTTTCCTGAAGTCAATCCTGCTGCTGCCTCTGCTCCGCCGGATGGGGATCAACGTCCTTTACCTGCTCCCGGTCAGCCGGCACAGCGATCTGTACCGCAAGGGCGAACTCGGCTGCCCTTACGCCGCCAAGAACTTTCTGCGTCTCGAACCGCGGTTGCACGACCGCCTGCTGGGCGACGACGCGGCTGACGTCGAGTTTGAGTTCGGCGCTTTCGTCGAGGCCGCCCACCGCATGGGCATGCGCATGATGGTGGACCTGGCCCCGCGCACCGCCGCCCGCGACCACGACTGGATTCTCGAGCACCCCGAATGGTTCTATTGGATCGACCGGCGCTGCGCCCAACGTTACGCCT
>JBGPAW010000267.1:0-5718 GCA_041480905.1 Phycisphaerae bacterium | reverse complement strand
GTCCTCAAGATCACCAGCGGGTCGATCCTCGAATTCGAGCGCCCCGCCGACGCCGAGCTGGAATTACTGGTGAATAACAAGGTCGTCGGCCGTGGGCAGGCGGTCAAAGTCGGCGAGAACTTCGGTCTGCGGGTCACGCGAATCTGCGGCGTACAGAACACCATCCGGGCCCTGGGCGCGTAAGCAGACCGACTCCACGATCCAGTCGGGCGCGGCGCTCACGGCGCGTTCGGCGTAAAACGATCCCGCTGGCCCAGTAAAATCTCTAACGCTTTCCTGATTGCCGGGTGCGGCGGATCGAGTTCCAGGGCCCGGCGCAGCACGGTAACGGCCTCGGTCGGCCGGCCCTGCGCGTCCAGCGCGGTGGCGAGCTTGAGGTAGCCCTCGATCCAATGCGGGTCGATCCGCACGACTTCGCGGAACGCAGCCGCAGCCTCCTGGAAACAACCCCGCGCGAACCGGGCGATGCCGCGCTGCACCCACTCCGGCGCCAGGCGCACCACTTCGAGGAAACGGGCGACGTTTTCCGCCCCGCGCCCCAAGGTATACAGCGCCACGCCAAGGTTGTGGCGGATGTCCCGATCGGCGGGGTTCGCTTCCGCGGCCCGGAGATAGGCCTCGATCGCGGGCAGGAGCTCCCTCCGCTCACAGAGGACGTTGCCCAGGTTGTACAGCGCTTCGGCGTAGTCGGGCTTGAGTTCGATGGCGCGGGCAAATTCGCCGATCGCGGCCTCGATCCGCCCTTGACGGCGAAGGGCCAGCCCCAGGTTATAGTGTGCTTCCACGTCGTCCGGCTTGAGGCGCAGCACTTCGTGGAACTGCGCGAGGGCTTCCTCGTAGTCGCCCAGGTCGAGTTGGGCGGTGCCCAGGCACTGATGGACGAGCCAACTGTGGGGCGCGTGCGCCACGGTGTAGGTCCACAACGCCTCTGAGTTCCGCCAACGCTGGACGTGCCGCCAAGTGAGCAAGCCGAGAACGCTGCACATGGCGAGGCCCGCGGCCACGCAGACCTGCGGGATCGGCCGGCGCACTCTGCGCCAAATCCGCCACAGGCCGGCGCCGACCAGAACGGCCCCCCCCAGACCCGCCAGATGACTGTAGCGATCAGCGGTGATCTGCTGGCCGTATTGGACCACGCCCAAATTGGGCAGCAGGATCAGCACGTAAGCGGTCCAGGCCGCCAGCAGGTACGGATAGCGACGCCGCCAGGCGAGGAGGGCGACCGTGACGACCACCACGAACCCCTGGGCCGCCAGGAATTTTGGGGCGGTCGGATCCAGCGGGTAGGGCATTTCGTAGAACGGGAGCAGCGTGGTCGGAAAGAGGGTCTTCTGGAGGTAGAATCCCATCCCGAAGGCGGAATGCGCCAGTCGGGCCGCCCATCCGTGATGGGCCATCGGCAGCATCACCTCTTGCTTGCACAACGGGGCGATGATCGCGATGGGCAGGGCCAACAGGAAGAAGGGAAGCTTCTCCAGCCATACCCGCCGTGCCGCCGGCCCCCACCAACCCAACGCTCCGCCCAGCCGCCTCAGCGGATACACGTCCAGCACGACCAGCACCGCCGGCAGGCTGACCGCCGGGGCCTTGGACAGCAGAGCCAGACCGCTGCACAGCAACGCCGCAACGGGGAACCCTCGAGCCCCGGGGCTCTTCTCGTCAGCCGTTTGGCCGCGGAGATAGAAAAGGATGCCCAGCAGGTAGAAAAATGCGCAGATGACGTAAGGTTGGCACGATAACCAGACGACCGCCTCGACGCGCAAAGGGTGAACCCCGAAGAGCAGAGCCGCCACCCACGCGGACCCGGCCAAGCCGAATCCCGAGGCCGTCGCCCCCGGTCCGGGCGCACAGGCCAGCAACCGCCGAACGACGAAGAAGAACACCACGACCCCCGCGACGTGAAAGAGCACGCTGACCACATGGTAGCCGGTGGCATTGAGCTGGAAGAGCACGTACTGCAAGCCCAGGCAGAACCAGCCCAATGGCTGATACACGCCCATGTGGAAAGTGGTCGCCATCCAACGCAGATGCTCCCAGCCCAAACCGCGGTAGCCCATATTGCGCAAGAAGTTGCCCGGGTCGTCCCAGTTGAGAAACTCCGCGCGAAGCGCCGGCAGGAACGCCCCAAACACGAGGAGGGCCAGTGTGCCGGCCCACCACCATACGCGTGGGTCGTGCGGCGGTCCGACAACTCGGGCTGTGGCGGAGGCCTCGAACTCCCGACCGGACAACGACATCACTTTCGCTCCCGCGCCAGGATGACCACTCCAGCGCGATCCTTCGAGGAACCGGCGTTGGCGGCGCGGGCTCGGGCCGTCATCGCCGTCCGGGACCCGGGCAGGGCCGCGCCGGTGGCGCTGTCCCGGGCCAGCTCGAACGCCACTTCACGCATCTGGCGCAAAGGATCGTCGGTAAGATCGGAGTCGGCACCGCCGAATGGGGCCCCTTCGTTCGGAAGATGAGAGAAAACCCAGTAGCGCAGTTGCACGTCGGCGTCGCGCTTCCAGATTTCGATGATCCGCCCTTCCTGCGGGTAATCCAGCGTCGAGGCCGTCTCGAACTCGACGTACCTCTCGTGACTCCACACCCGATGGCGATGCTTGTGCCCAACCAGATGGGCCACCACGCACGGATATTGGGCGAGCGTCGCTCGCAACTCATCCGTGGACACCGCGGAGCCCGCGGTCAAGTTCAGACTCTGACTGGGATGATGGGTCAGCACGCAGACCAGCTCGCCGCGTTCCTGGGCCGCGCGCAGCTCATTCCGCAGGAATACCATCTGGCCCTCGTCGAGCGCCCCTTCCGAATAGAACCCCGCCGGATACGCCACCGCCGGCCGTGTCGTGTCCAAGGCGATCAAGCGCAGCCCCGGCACCGGTGCCGCACTGTACCACGTCCGGCTCGGATCAGCGGGGTCGAAGCCATGACCGGGCGGATCGGCCATGGTATCCCCGTAGGCCGCCACGAGCTCGGCCCGCGTATGGTAGCGCCGTGCCGGGTTCGGCTGAATCTGCGTGGGGAGTGTCGGGCCCTGCGGCGGGCCGGGGTGGGCCGGAGTCACCGGCGCATAGGCCACGCTCGAGACCGGATCAAGAAAGGTCGGCAGAAAAAGTCCGATGCGGTTCGGCAACGGAAGCGGCGCGTACCATCCGCCCGAAAGATGGGGAACCACGGGAAAGACCCCCAGCGCGTACTGGTCATGATTGCCGATGAGCGCGTACCACGGTATGGAGGGGCCGGTGCCGTGAACGCCTTGACGATAGAGGCCCTGGGCCTGGAACGGCGCATAGGCGTCCAGGGACGGCGGCCCACGCCGGTCCGGTGCCCGGTCGTCGGGCCCGCTGCGCGGGTCGATCCACTGGCCATCGACGACGTCCAGAAACCACCGCAGTTCGTTGGACTGATGGTTGTCCAGCGCGTCGCCCGTGTGGACGACGAAGTCGATGGGGGCCGCGAACTCGTGATGCCGGTTGATCGCCCGGATGATCCCGTCGAGCAGTTGGGTCGAATAACGCTCGCAGGCCCGCCAGGCGAAGGGCACGAAGCTCTCGGCGAAAGTCAGCCGGGCGGGCGATTCTTCGTCGATCACGTGGGTGTCGGTGATGTGGGCCAACCGAGCCACCAGAACGTAGTCGTCCGCCGGCAACGGCTCGGTCGATTCGTTCGGAACGGGCCGACCTTCGGTGGCCCGGCACCCCCCGGCGAGTGCGGCCGCGGTGACGGACAGCGCCGTCTCCCGCAACCACTGGCGACGTGTGATCTCTCGAACCATACGTGCTCAGGGCCTTGGATCCTCGAACCTTTGACTTCTTCTTCTCCAATCCGCAATACTAGGGGAAGTCAATCATCGTCGTGCCGCCGACGCCGCCTGGGCGTAATTCGGCGAGGAGTTCAGCGTAACCGCGGGCGAGGTGTCGCGCAGCGCTCAGACCGAGGGCGTTCCTGGTCGCTTGGACCGCGCTCTCGCTGGGGCCTTCGATCTCCACGAACAGGCCCAGGCGCGGCAGCTCGTCAAGTTCCACGCGGCAATCGTCCAGTCGCCAACTTTCTCGGCGTTTGCGGAAGCGGAGCACCTCGACGAAGCCGATGGCTTCGAGCAGGCGGCGCATGGCCTCAGCGTCGGTGAGGGGCAGTTCAATCTCCTCGCGTTTCTTGAACGGCCCGGCCTGGACGGGTCCCTTGAAAGTAAGCGTTGGGGGTTGCGGCTCACCGGCGAGCGTCTCAATCTCGCGCACGCGCAGCCCGGATCCTCCGCGGCGCAGCATGCCGTCGGGCCGGTCATAGAAGGTGTTAGTCTCCACCACACGCCCGATCAACCGCGCGCCGAGTTGCGTGAGCCGCTCCCGGACCGGCTCGTGGCTCTCGACGGCAAACTTGCCTTCCAATTCCGTGGGCATGTCTACTTCTCTTGTGGCCCGGTAGTCTACGCTGCTTCCACGCACGTTACAGGCGAAAGTCAACTCCAGGTCTCTCATCTCGTCAAGCGTACCGGCCGGTGAGCGGTCCGTCAGGGGGGGTCATCATACCTCGCGGTGCGAAGCCGACCGGCGGCCGGCGCGGTCATGCACACCCACCGGGGTTCCGGTAAACTCCGCAGCGGAAAAGACCGGCTTTCCAACCGATTCTTGGGTGGGTAAAAAGGCGTTCTGTCGGCTGGGAAGGCCGGCCCACAGAACATACGCAAACGTTGGCGGTGGTGCGCGGATGTCGGGATACGACGACCCATTTGTAGAAGGGAGTGCTCTACAAGGCCAATTTGCTTGAGGGGACAAGCCCATGACAAAAGGTGCAAGAGGAGTACCATGTCCGCAACCTATCCTCTGTTCGTGAAACGCGATTTGGACGGCTTCTTCGGGCTGTTCGTCGATAACCTGGTGCAGTTGCTGCTGATCGTGGCCCTGTGCGGCGGGCTCTGCGGGATGTCCGGGGACGCAGGCTATCTGATCTTCGCCCGGATCCTGCCGGGGGCCGCGGTCTCCATCCTCATCGGCAACCTGTTCTACGCCTGGCAGGCCCACCGGCTCGCCAAACGTGAGAACCGCGGCGACGTGTGCGCTCTCCCCTTCGGCATCAACACGCCGTCCCTGCTGGTTTATGTGTTCTTCGTCATCGCCCCGGTCTACCGCGACACCGGCGACCCCGAGCTCGCCTGGCAAATGGGGCTGGTGGCCTGCCTGGGCAGCGGGCTGATCGAGTTCTTCGGGGCCTTTGTGGCCGAGCGGATCCGCAAGAACACCCCACGAGCCGCGCTGCTCTCCACGCTGGCCGGGATCGCCATCGGCTTCATCTCCATGACCTTCGCCCTGCAAATCTGGCAAAGCCCGATCGTCGCCATGCTGCCCCTGGGGATCATCCTGATCACTTACTTCTCGAACATTCGGTTTCCCTTGGGACTGCCCGGCGGTCTCCTGGCCGTCGCCGCCGGGACGATCCTGGCTTGGATTCTGCCGGAGTCGTGGGTGGAGCACCCGATGAACGCGGCGGCCGTGGCCCAGGCCTGGGGCCAGCGCGGCTGGCACCTCCCTGTCTTCTGCGGTGGGGCCGTCCTCGATGCCCTTCGGCAGCACCCCACCGAGATCCTGGGACACCTCTCGGTGATCGTGCCGATGGGTCTGTTCAACGTCATCGGGTCGCTGCAGAACATTGAGTCGGCAGAGGCAGCGGGCGATTTGTACCCCACGCGACCGTCGCTGCTGGCCAACGGCATCGGCAGCGGTT
>JBGPAW010000266.1:0-5720 GCA_041480905.1 Phycisphaerae bacterium | reverse complement strand
TTCTCCTCGGTAATGTCCCGTCCGAAGACAGCCAGCCGCGTCACCTGGCCCGAACCATCGAGGATGGGGTAGATCTGGCTGTCTATCGTCCTGCCGAAACGTTCGTCTTCAAAACGGAGCGGCTGTCCGGAACGGATCGCTTGCGCCGCGCGCGCGGCTCGGGTTTCCGCAACGTCCGGCGGCAGCAGGTCATAGACGCAAGCACCCATCAACTCGCCCAGCCGGCGTCCGAACCGTCTGGCCAACTCGTCATTGGCCGCCAGAATGCGACCCTCTGTGTCAATCAACAGGGTGGATTCCGTCGAGGCGTTCAGAATGGCCCAAACGTTCGCTTCACTGTTGCGCAAGACTTCCTCGGCCTGCATTCGGGGCGTGGAATCACGAAAAAAGCCGATGACGCCGCAACGCCCTTCAAACGCAATCCGCCGGGCACCGACGTCGGCGAAAAGGACGGTCCCGTCCTTCCGCAAGAATGGGAGGTTCGGCACAAAGGAGCTCTTGCCTTCGGCAAGACTCGAGAACGCCGCCAGCACCTCGGCCAAGCGCTCGGGAGGGTGGAGGTCGGGAACACACTTGCCGAGCAATTCCCGTTCAGTATAGCCGAGCATCCGGCACATGGCTGGATTGGCGCGTAGGATCCGCCGGGTCTCCGCGTCGGCGATCTGAATCCCGTCCACCATGCCGTCGTAGATGGCCTGCAGCTCTTCCCGCGACTGCCGCAGCGCTTCTTCGGCTCCTACATCCATCTGACCGCCCTCAAGGAGTACCGTTCTCAGGCGCACATACGAATGACTCTGCTCGGCGCGGCGCGGGCGAGGGGATTCAAACCGCCATCTCGGCCGGGACTATCCCCAAGGCGAGTTGCACGAGCTCGGCAACGCTCTGTGATCGGGTCTTTTTCATGATGCTGGCCCGATGGGCCTCCACGGTCTTCAGACTGACGCCGAGGTCAAGGGCGATACGCTTGTTCGGCTTGCCGCTGACCACGGCCTCCAACACCTCATACTCGCGGAAGGTCAGGCGGGAAAGGCGGGCAACGGCCTCTTCACGAGAAACCCGAACGCGCCGAAGTTCCGCATCGCATTGCAGGGCATGGCGGATGCGGTGCAGAAGATACTCATCGTCGTACGGTTTCTGGACGAAATCCACGGCGCCGGCCTTCATAGTCTGCACTACCGTGGGGACATCCGCGTGCCCGGAAAGATAGATAATGGGAATAATCCTGCCGGTCGCTGCCAACTGTTGCTGAAGCTGAAGCCCGCTCATGCTCGGCATACGCACGTCAAGGACCAAACAGCCGGGAACCTGCGGATCATAGGCTTCCAGAAACGCTTCCGCTGAAGGGAAGGTCGCCGCGGTCAAGCCCGCCGACTCGATCAGCCAGCGGAGCGAATCGAGTACGGCGGGGTCATTATCGACCACGAAGACCATCGGAGCAGCCGTCATCGCCCCCCCCTGCATGAAGAGCCAAGCAACGCCCTACAGCGTCCTGAAACCAAGCGCCTCCATTGTAAGTATGCGCTAACCGGGGCATTTCTTTCACCGCAGCCGAAAAAAAGCAGCGAAAATGCTGAAAGAAGCAGCCCGCGGGGCCGTCCGCAGGTTGTCGGAAGGGTTCGCCGACCTCGCGATGAACGGTGATTGAACAAGCTGCGGACGAGGACGGATTAACTCGTCAGACATGTAATCTATTATCCTGGCGAATGTTATAGCATACATCGATCCGCTTGCAGAACGGGGGACTGGGAGCAGATCTTTGGGCTTGCTAGCTGGAACCAGCCCGAACCGCTCGTATTCGACGATCCGCAGCGCGGCCTCACGCAGGGTCGGCAGGGAGACCCAGAGGGAACGCGTGCGGCAACGGACGGACCGCCCGGCGGTGGGTCCCTCATCGCCTCATGGGAAACGACAAGACCGTTCGGTGGGCGTGCAAAGTCGCGGGAAAAGGATTATGGTACGTGGAAGTGTTGGCTGCTGGCTGCGGGCACGCGGCTGATCCTGTAGATATAGGGAGGCAAGCCCATGAACCGTTATCAGAAGTTCTTTTTGGCGGTGTTTGTGGCGGGTTGGCTCGGCGGATGCGAGAAGCAGACGCCGCCGCCCTCCGAGCCACCGGTGGACGCGCCGACTCCCGCGCCGAAGGCGAAACCGGCTCCCCCGGCGGAGGCGCCCAAGCCCACCCCTGAGCCGAAGCCGAGTACCTCCGGACCGGCTGGTACCTCAATGCCCGCGGGGCATCCCGGGGGCATGCCCGACCCGCATGCGGCGACCGGCGGTGGGACGGCGGCGGGGCCGCAGCCCACGGAGACCAGGCTCGACGGGATTACATTGCAGGTCCCGGCGGGTTGGGTGGCGGAGGTCCCCGAAGGGAACCCGCAGATGCCGAGCATCGGAGCGCCCAAAGCGGTTTTCCGTCTGGCGGCCGTCGAAGGGGACGGCGAGAACGTCTATGTGCGGGTCACGCATTTTCCGGGGATGAACATCAGCGACGAGTTGAACATCGACCGTTGGTACGGGGGCTTCACCCAGCCGGACGGCCGCTCGACCAAAGAGGCCTCCGCGGTGGAGACGTTCGAGGTCGGGGGGGTGCAGGTTGTGCTGGCGGACATTCCGGGGACCATGACGGTCGCGGGTGGTAACAAACCCGGATGGCGCATGCTGGGGGTGATCATCAAACACGCCCAAGGACCGCATTTCGTAAAAGTCGTCGGCCCCGCCAGGAGCGTGGGACACTGGAAGGACTCGGTCGTCGCCTATCTCAAGAGTGTGAAGACGAACTGATCGGCCGGGCATGATGTCGAGTTTTCCGCCTGAGGCGAACCGGCCGGAAGAGGTCTGGAGCGATGGTCCGGGAGGGCCACCGCTCGCCCGCCCTATCACGCCGCCTGGAGTGATCTGGGCGGCGGTGCCTGATCCCATGTTGTTGCGCGAGGTCGGGCGGTGGGGGTGCCTGCTCGACGTGCTGCTGCTTGCCCTCGGCCTCATTGCTTTCCAAGTTCTCGTGTATCTCATCGCCGGATGGTTTCTCGGGGCGGACCCAGGCCAGGTGGGCGATTCCCGCTATTTCGTAGTGGGCATGGTAGTCACTACGGGCATGTTCGCTCTGGTCTGGGTAGGGTGGATTACGCACTGGCGTAGGCTAAGCTTGACCAGCTTGGGGCTCACGGGGCAAGCACTGGGAACCAACTTGGCTCTGGGTCTGGCTGCGACCGCCGCCACGTTCGGCGTTTTCGCACTGGGCGTGCTGGGGGTGTACGTTTTCTGGCCGGCGGGTTACCAGAGTCTCCTGAACAACCCGCAGAATATCTACGAGAGACTCCCGCGCATGGGGGTGGGGTCGTTCGTGGGGCTTTCCGCCCTGGTGGGCCTGTGGGAGGAGGTGGCCTTTCGCGGGTTTCTTTTGCCGCGGGTTCGCCGCCTGACCAGCAGTTGGGTTGCCGCGGCGGTGCTCAGTTCGGCGGTCTTCGCGGTATCGCACCTCGAGATGCAGGCCGGGGCCATTACCGTCCCGCTGTTCCTCATTGCTGTTTTCTGGTGCGTGGTGACCATCTGGCGGCGTTCCGTGCTCCCGGTCATCGTCGCTCACTTCGTGTTTGACCTCATTCAGTTCCTGGTCCTGCGGGCGACCGCGCCGGAATGGCAATAGTAGGGTCGTTCGCTCCCGATAAACCACAAGCGACCGGCTGTAGCGTCCGAAAATAATGGAAGAGTGTGTCTGGTGAGACAGGGCGGGCCTGCTCCCCATCCTTCTCGGCGAAAGGAAGGGAGTACGCGCGCCCGCAAGATGGGGACGCGCTGACGACCGCGGCACCATCGAGGTGGATACGCCGTTCCAGTATCCGCTGGTGATCGACGATGGCGGCAACGACGCCGGCCTGCTCACCCTGCAACGGAAGTGGTCAGGGGGCGAGACGATGTTGGGTGGTATGGCTTCACGCGATCCCGGTGTTCCGGGATCGCGGGTAGCCGTGACAGAGGTGGCTGGCGCTGGATGGTGAGGGCGGCGTGGCGATGAGAGTGTGCATTTTGGGCGACGCGCGTTCCGTTCACGTCCGGCGGATCGCCCGCGGTCTGGCGGGACGCGGCGTGGCGACGACGGTGATCGCCTATCATCCCGCCGCGATCGAGAATGTAACCGTGCAGAAGTTCGATATCCCCCAGGCCGGCCTGCGTTATCCCGCGCGCTGGGTGAAGCGCCGCGAGACGTACCTTAAGCGCCTCATGCGCGCTTACGACGTGGTCCAACTGCACTTCCTGAACGACTGGGGCATGACCGAGGAGATCGCCGCCGAAGGGTGTCTGGTGGTGACACCGTGGGGGTCCGACATTCAGCTCCCGCCCGACCTGCCCCAGCCGGCGCCGGAGTTGGTTCAGAAGCGAGTGGCCTTGGTTCGGATGGCGGACGCGGTGCTGGCGACCTGCAAGACGTTCGCCGCGGCTATCGTCACTTTCGCGGGGATCGCATGGGAAAAAGTGCGGATCGTGCCGAAAGGGGTGGATACCCGGCTGTTCCGGCGGAGGTCCTCGTGGCCGCCGGCGGAGTGCGTGGTCGGGTTCTTCAAGGGTTTCCGCCTGGTGAACGGGCCACGGTACGCGATCGAAGCCATCCCCGCGGTGCGGCAGCACTGCCCGGCGGCGCGGTTTGACGTGGTGGGGGCCGGACCGCTGCTGAACGAGTGTCACAAGCTGGCGGAAGAGTACCAGGTCGCCGATGCGATCCGCTGGGTGCCGCCCCAACCTCACGAGCAGATGCCGGCGGTGATGTCGGGCTGGTCGGCCGTGGTGATTCCGTCATTGATGGAGGCGTTTTGCGTGGGGGCGCTGGAGTCGGCGGCCCTGGAGATTCCGGTGGTGGCCAGCCGCGTGGGCGGACTGGTGGAGACCGTGCGCGACGGTCTGACCGGTATTCTGGTCCCGCCGGCGGACCCGTGGCACCTGGCTGCGGGCCTCATCGAATTGCTCGAGGACCGCGAGCGCGGCGGGCTGATGGGCCGCGCGGGGCGCCGCGTGGTGCGGGAGGAATACGAGTGGTCGGACTCGCTCGATCGCCTGATCGAGAGCTACGCCTGGGCCGTCGAAGCGAAGAGCTCCGTTCCGGCGGCATGATAAACAAGTCCGAAAAGGGCGGCGCGGCCGGCTCGATACCCGCGGATTCCCCACCCGTTGTAGCGGAGACCGTTTCGCTTTCCGGGAAATTATCGGCGCCGGCGGAAGATGGAAGGATTCTTCGCGATTCGGTTTGCCCGCGGGGGATTTGTTTCGTACCTATGAGATGTCAGCGGTTGCGCGGATTTTCGGGAAGCGCAGCCCGCCCGCTAGGGCGAGGATGGGCCGGCCGACGGAAAGGCCGGTGGATAACTCGTGCCCCGCGGAGGTTCGAGTCGTCGAAGTGTGTGCCAGACCAACGGAAGGGTCCAGGTACGAAACGATCCTTGAGGTCCGCAGGACCTCGCCATCTCTGAAGGGAGTTTCGTCATGTTGAACCGAGTGAAGAGTTTTCTCAAGTCGGAAGACGGCCCGACCGCAACTGAGTATGCCGTCATGCTGGCGTTGATCATCGTGGTGTGCATTACGGCCGTGACGGCGATTGGAACCAGCGCCTCGGCCAAGTTCAGCGAGGTGGATACCGCACTGCAGTAGGCCAAAGGGCGCCGCCAAGCGCTTGACAACCGGGATATCCGCAAAAGATGGTGGATCACCCGCCTGATCCGGTGGACCTG
>JBGPAW010000265.1:0-5755 GCA_041480905.1 Phycisphaerae bacterium | reverse complement strand
GCTGGAGACGTTCGAGGCCCGCTTCGGGGTGAGTGGGGCGTGCATCGCGGCGGTGGACCTGATCAAGGGCATCGCGGTGAACGCGGGCTTGGTCATCATCCCGGTGCCCGGAGCCACGGGGTACCTGGACACCGACTACCGCGCCAAAGGCCGGGCCGCCGCAGCCGCTCTGGACAAGCACGATCTGGTGGTGGTGCACATTGAAGCGCCCGACGAGGCCGGCCACCTCGGAGACGCCGCGGAAAAAATTAAAGCTATTGAACAAGTGGATAGCTGGGTGGTGGGGCCGGTGCTGGAACGCCTGCGGCGGTTCGAGCGCTGGAAGATCGCCGTGGTGCCGGACCACCCTACGCCGGTGAGCACCCGCAAACACAGCAAGACCCCCCCGCCGTTCTGCATCGCCGGCTCGGGCATCAGCGCGGTCATGGCGGAACCGTTCTCGGAGAGGAATGCCAACCGGAGCAATCTGCGGATCGACCCCGGCCATGAGTTCATGGAGTTCTTCCTCAAGCAGTAACCCGGATCATTCAGGCCACAGAGAACACAGCGCGGTCGTCGGCCGCAACCAAGCTGAGGTGAAACCGCAGATGAACGCTGACAGACGCAGATAAGATGGAGCATGGAGATCGCCAAATCTGCGTTGATCTGCGTTCATCAGCGGTTCCAAAGAAGTCACGAGAGAAACAAGATGTTGCAGGATTGCCATACAGCGTTTTCGGGAGCGGAGCGCTACGGAGCCAGTCATAAGAAGGGAGTTTTCCCGTGACGGTCCGAAGCTTCATCGAACGACATTATCGTCACTTCAACGCGGCGGCCCTGAAGGATGCGGCGGTCGCCTATGAGAAACACCTCGAAGCCGGCGGGCGGATGTTCGTGACTCTGGCGGGAGCGATGAGCACCGCGGAACTGGGGCTTTCGCTCGCGGAAATGATCCGCCGGGACAAGGTACACGCGATCTGCTGCACCGGCGCGAACCTGGAGGAGGACCTCTACAACTTGGTGGCCCACGACTACTACGTGCGGCTCCCGAACTACCGCGACCTCACCCCGGAGCAGGAGGCCGAACTGCGCGACCGCGGCCTGGCGCGGGTCACGGACACGTGCATCCCGGAGGAGCAGGCCATGTTGCGGCTCAAGGGCATGGTGCTGAACCGCTGGAAAGCGGCGTGCGCCCAGAACCGGAGGATGTTCCCGCACGAGTTTTTCTACGAGGCCATCCGCAACCGGGAGTTGGAGCCCTTCTACCAGATTGACCCGCAAGACAGTTGGGTGGTGGCCGCCGCCGAGAAGGACCTGCCGCTGTTCGTGCCGGGCTGGGAGGATTCCACGCTGGGCAACGGCCTGGCAGCGTACCTGGTCGACGGCACGCTGCCCCACGGCAACTTCCTCAAACAGGGCGTCGAGTACATGGTCGAACTGGTCCGCTGGTACCGCGAGACCAGCGCCAAGACCTCGATCGGCTTCTTCCAGATCGGCGGCGGGATTGCGGGCGACTTCGCCATCTGCGTCGTCCCGCTGCTGCAGATCGACCTGGAACAGGACGTGCCGTTCTGGGGCTACTTTTGCCAGATCAGCGACAGCACCACGAGCTATGGGTCCTATTCCGGGGCCGTGCCCAATGAGAAGATCACCTGGTGCAAGCTGGGGGTGGACACGCCGCGCTTCGTCATCGAATCCGACGCCACTATTGTGGCACCGCTGATCTTTGCCTACCTGCTGGGGTGGTGACCATCCCGTGCCGGTGCTTGGTGAGCCGTGTCGGCCAAGAGAGGATTCCGAAGTAGGGCTGCGGGATGTCGGGTACGGAATCTGCCGGGCCGAGCGCCCCCAAGAAGCGAACGGATTCGGTCGGCTACATTTCTGAACGTGACTGGCGGGGCCCCAAGAATTTCGGGCCGTTGAAGTGAATCATGTGATCCGGGTTCTTTGCGATCCACACTTCGGTTTCCCACGCGATGTCGGCGGCGTACTTCCGAAATTCGACGGCGCTCGGGAATGCGGTCACATATATGCGGTCCGCTGAGCAACTCGCAAGCATCCGCTCCAATTCGACGTGCCTCTTCGGCGATATCGGTCCGTGCGAAGTCACGGCCTCGATGAGGTAGAGCCAGTTCTTGTCCGGGCGATAAAGGATGATGTCGGGAAGCTTGTCGTGCTCGGTGACAACGACCTTCAAGGCAGCGAAATTTTCGGCTTCGAGCACAACGTGCTTGTCCGCGGTGTCGCCCACGTAAAGAACCTCCGCACCCGGAGCGAAACGCGGACCGAATTCGTCGACGATGGCGACCTGAAGCTTATTGTGCTCGCCGGGCGAAAGAAAGGCCGTAGATCCGCCGGGAAGGCGTAGCGGGATACGGTGGGTCTCGCGCGAGCTGGCGTAAGCTGCTTGGAGCGAACCGAACTGTTCGAGGAAGCGGGTAACCTCCGCTTGGAAAGCAAGGTCGTTTCCGAAGGCTCGAAGTACCGCTACAACCTCATCGGTGAGCTGGTACACCGTTTTACCGCTGTTGGTTGGTCTGGTGGGATCATCCGGGTTTCGATCGACGATTCGAGCCTGCTCAAACTGGTGGATGGTTTGGCGGCGGACGGTCTCGCGTGTGTTTGGCGCGTAGTTCTTGTGGTACCTGGCCCGCATGAACTCCATGATGTCCACCGTGCGAAGGAGCGGCTGCTTTGCGTTACGCCAAGCAACTTTCGGGCCAACATCGGCGAGAGCAAGGAGCGTGAGCACAGAGCGCTCGTTTCGCTGGGCAGCAGGCAGGCCCAACGCGGCAAGAATCTCCGTCGCTTCGCTGATTCTCTTGCTCACTTGGCGCTCCGTGCGATTTCGTTGGCCAGGCTGCCGCTGATCCCAAGCTCGCCAAGAACCACCCGCTCGACTTCAGCCCGCTTGCTCAAGTCGATCTTCTTGACAGCGGAGCCGAGCCGGGCCACGGAATCCAGGTCGGGGAAGGGCATGGCTCGAATTTCGGTTGCATTCACCTGGGTGTTGCCACTCAGGGTGCGAAAATAACGGTCCAGCAGAGCCGAGTTGAACAGAGCCGCAAGCCCGACGGTCTCCGCTGCGGTGAGGTTGCGCCGCGCGTGGTAAACATAGTTCACGTGGTTTTCGATGGCGATGTGGGAGGGCCAACGGCTACGGTTTGGAAGAAAGGTGCTCGCGGTGAGACGGCGACGCTCCTCCTTAGCGCTGAAGCGGCGCAGGAGCACATAGTTGCGGGTGGGGACGAGCAGCTTCTTTGAGCCCTGACACGCGCGGAACGCGAGGGGCTTCCCGTTCTTAAGCAACGGCCAGCGCGTCTCGAAGGGGTGAACATTGCGCGCAAAAAGAAGGGGAACGGCGTCCGCGGCATCGGTGTTTTCGAGAAGGTACTCGATGGCTCGGAAGGTCACGACTGGCCCGGTGGATATCCGCAATCCCCGCTCAACAAAGGTCGCCGACCACGACTCGACGGCATCCATGATTTGGGCATCTGCGCGGCTACCTGGGATACGGATAACAAAGTCCCCGGAACTGTGCTGGACTATGCGCTTAGCCGGGTATTCGGTCGCGTGATGCGCTCCATTCAGGTCCGCTCCGTGACTCGTGCTGATGTTCACGGTGCCTTGGCGGTGCGGGGTTTTTTCCCAAAGCGTGATCAGGCTCTCCTGCAACACGTCCGCCTCCTTGAAAGTCTCGGTACGCGATTCGAAAAGGTGGGCGTGCCTAAGCGTCATGCGTCCGAAGAACCAGCGGCGAAATTGGCGAAAGTAGAGACCATTGCAGAAACTCCGCGGCGTGATGGCGACCAACTCGCCGCCCGGGCGGAGCATCGCGGCGGCGGTCGCCATAAAAAGCGCGTAGATGTTGGGCTGCCCATGAATGATGCGCTCGAAGGCTCGGGCATGGGCGGAGTTCTTGTTGAGCTTGAAGTAGGGGGGGTTCATGATGGCCGCGTCGAACACGCTCAGCGGGCGGCCGTCGTGAAAGAGGGTTTCTTGGCCGAAGGTCGGGCGATTGCTCAGGATGAAGTCCGCGTCCTCGATGCCGTAACTCATCTCATGGCCGACGGCGTGAAGCGCGGTGCGGCAATGCTTCATGTTCTCGTCGAGCAACGGGAGAACAGCGGAGTCGATCTCAACAAGTTCGAACTCGATCTGTCGCGGCGAGCGAAGATGCAGTATCCGTTCGCAGATCGCCGCGGAAAGCGTACCGGTTCCCGCCCCGGCATCAACGATACGCAGGCGCTTGGCGGGCGTCGACAGGAGCCCGGCCATGAAGGCGGCGACGGACGGCGGGGTAAAGAATTGGCCGCGTTCCTTCCGCTGCTCCGCCGATGTCGTCGCTTCGTACCGTTCTTGGAGCGCTGCTGCGAAGCCGAGCAGGTCGGTTGCGGTCGTATCGAGCTGTTGGGCTAGCTGCGTCGCCATATCAGCTTGGTCCTCCGTGGTCGTTTTACTCACCTGCGCGAGTTTGCTCAACCCTTTCGGTCGTAACGCACTCGGCGACGGCGACTTGGCCGACGCCAAAGTGATCCAGGTGGCATTCACCGTGCCGTAGGGCAGCTTTCCGCGATTGTCTCCTTGCCCGTGAGGGGCGAATCCGTTCTTGCCAACCGCGTCTGGTGAACGTACGCTGGCGGGGCTTGCTGAAAGGATGAATCATGGAAGTCGTACTGGATGGGAATTCGCTGTCGATTGAGCAAACCTGTGCGGTGGCACGGCAGGGGGCCAAGGTGTCGGTCTCGCCCGCGGCGAAAGCCAAAATGCAACGCTCTCGCGACGTGATCGAGCGCTGGGTGGCGGAGGATAAGGCCATCTACGGCGTCACCACCGGCATCGGCGAGTTCGCCCGCATCCGCATATCCCCACAGCAGAGCGCCGAACTTCAGCGACGCATCATCTACAGCCATTCCGCCGGCACGGGCGACCCTCAGCCCGAGGGCGTGGTCCGGGCGGCCATGCTGCTGCGGGCCAACGTGCTGGCCAAAGGCTACTCGGGCGTGCGGCTTTGCCTGCTCGACACGGTCGTGGAGATGATCAATAAGGGCGTCGTACCCTACATCAACGAAAAAGGCTCACTGGGCACCAGCGGCGACCTCTCGCCGCTCGCGCAGTTCGCCGAGGTCGCCCTCGGCGAAGGCCGGGCGTGGTATAAGGGCGAGTTGATGTCCGGGGCTCAGGCCATGAAGCTGGCGGGTATCAAGCCTACCGACCTGACCTACAAAGAGGGGCTGGGGCTGATCAACGGTTCGCAGATGATGACCGCCGGTGCCGCCCTGCTGGTCTACGATGCCGAGCGAATCCTGAAGAATGCCGTGATTGCCAGCGCCATGGCTTTGGACGCCCTACGGGCGGTGGAAAAGGCCTACTACCCGCCGGTCCATCGGGTCCGCCCCTTCCGAGGCCAGAACGCCGTGGCGGCCAACCTGCTCCGCCTCTTCACGGGAAGCGAGATCATGGCCAACAAGACCGGCAAGGTGCAGGACGGGTACAGCATGCGCTGCACGCCGCAAATCCTGGGGCCCTCGTTCGATACGCTGGAACACGTCCGCGACATCGTAAGCATCGAGGTCAACTCCGCCGCCGACAATCCGCTGTTCTTCGGCGAGGAGGGCGATTACTTCGCCGCCGGCAACTTCCACGGGCAGGGCGTGGGCATGGCCGTCGATTTCCTGTGCATCGCCATGTCCGAGGTGGCCAATGTCTCTGAGCGGCACACCAACCGGCTGTTGAATCCGGTGCTCTCGGGTTTACCCGACTTCCTGGTGGAGGG
>JBGPAW010000264.1:0-5760 GCA_041480905.1 Phycisphaerae bacterium | reverse complement strand
GCCCGGCTGGCCGATCTCTTTTGAACCGCCGGCGGGTTGGACGGAACACGAGCGGACCGCGGATTACATCGAGTTCCTCGACCTGCGGGACGTGCGTAACCGCAAGCAGTTTGTGGTCCATCTCGTCCCCAAACCCGCGGACCTGTCCGCGGCGGAGATTGCTCTGCAGGTGATGCGGATGCACTTGGCCCGGTTCTTAGTGATCGGGCCGCCAGCCCCGCCTGAGGAGGCTCCGCTGGGCGATCTGCCGGGGGCGCGGGTGATCATGCCCGCGTCGGGAGACTACGTTCACGCCGGTTTGCTCCCGCCAGACCAGGCGCAAGCCGTGGTGATCCGCTACCATGCCGCCGGGCCTTTTTCGGGACGCGATATCGAAACCTGCCGGCGCCTCGCGGAAGCCGTCCGCACCGTAAGCGGACCAAGTTGAGAACCCGGCACACACCGTCGGCCGGTTCACGGACCCGTGAAGACGCTCTCGAACGCCGCGAAATCGGCGGCGTCAATCATCGCGTCGGTGCCGGTCATGTTGGCGGGCTCACATCCGAACCCGACCGGCTGCCCAAAGCACACCTGGAAGTCGGCGAAGTCGCTCAGGTCGACGCGCCCGTCACTGTTGAAATCGCCATTGCCGTGCGGGAAACACGCATTCGTAGCTTCGTCGCACCATTCGCCTGCGGTGCAGGGGAAAGTGCCGCTCTGGCATCCGGCGGTCGGATTGCACGTCTCGGCTCCGTCACAGAACACCCCGTTGTCGCATACGGCGTTGTTCGGCACGTGATCGCACGAATCGGTCGCCTCGTTGCACGAATCGGTGGTGCAGGCGATGCCATCGTTGCAATTCACGGGCGTGCCCGGCTGGCATCCGGCGGTCGGGCTGCACGTCTCGGCCCCGTCGCAATACAGACCATTGTTGCAGGCGGCGTTGTTGGGCACGTGATCGCACGAATCGGTCGCCTCGTTGCACGAATCGGTGGTGCAGGCGATGCCGTCGCTGCAATTCACGGGCGTGCCCGGCTGGCATCCGGCCGTCGGGCTGCACGTCTCGGTTCCGTCGCAATACTGCCCGTTGTTGCAGAAGGCGTTATTGGGCACGTGATCGCACGAGTCGGTACCCTCGTTGCACGAATCGGTGGTGCAGGCGATGCCATCGCTGCAATTGACCGGCGCCCCATTTTGGCAGTGACCGTAGGCGTCGCACGTCTCGGCCCCGTCACAATAGACGCCGTTGTTGCACGCGGCGTCGGCGGTGCAGGCGCAGGGCGGGCACGGTCCGCCGCAGTCGATCCGCGTCTCGCCCTGGTTCAGGATGCCGTCGCTGCACGTGGCGGTCGGCGTACATTGGAACCGGGTCACATTGAAGTCGTCGACGGCTGCCTCCACGACCGAGCCGGTCCCCAGGTCCGACGCGACGAACCGCATCTTCATCTGCGCGGTCGGGGTGACGAAGCTCGCCACCTGGAACTCGTGATAATACCAGCCGCCGCCCGCTTGGACACCGGCGGGTCCCACCGTCTCGGCGTTGACCCAGCTACTCCCATTGTTGTTGGAGATGTCGATAGTGAAGATGTCGTTGTTGGGATCGCCGCCTTGGTTGTTCGAGTACCAACGCCAGTAACTTACCGTGGCGTCGCTGCCGCCGGACATGTCCAGCGTCGGCGATTTGAGCGTGGTCTTGCCGTTGTCCACGTCGTACTGGCCAACGCTGGAACCGGCGCGGTAATCCGTCACCCAGCAGTTGACGCCCGGAGCCGGGGTGTGATCGTCTTCCGGCTGGGCCGCGGTGCCCTGCGGATCGTTCCGGGTCCACAGACCGGTGGTGGCGTTGTCGCCGGTGTCGCCGACGGTCCAGCCCTTGTCCGTCTCGAAGTCATCGGTGAACAAGGTCACGTAGGTGCCCACCAGTGCCGTGTACACGCCGGTAGGCGCATTGGCGGGCGAATAGACGACCCCGGTGATGCTGCCCTGGGCGCTGAAGTAGTACTCGGGGGTGTTTCCGCAATCGGCGGCGGGCAAGGTGGCGTGATAGAGGTTGCCGCTCACAAAGGTCAGCGCCGAAGTCTGGTACGCCCCGCCGCTGTAGCGGTAGTACAGGGTGGGGCTGCCGGGCACGACGGTTTCACCGATCGCGACGATCTGCACGTCGATCTGCGTCGGGGTACTTGGGGCCAACGTGGCGGGCAGGCCGCTGGGGAAGCCGATGCTGGTGCCTACGTTGGTGGCGCCGTCGCCGACCAGCGAGAAGCTTTGCGGGCCTTGCGGCACGTTGTAGCCGTAGACCTGGACGGTCCAGGTGCCCGCCGCGGGACTGTTCACCAGCACCTGCTCGATGTTGTCCACGTGGTTGGCCTGGGTCCGCACGGCGGGCGTGCTGGGATTGGCCAACCCGCCGAGCGTCCAGGGGTAGTACTGGGTGCCGGTGGGACCGTAGACGCGCAGGTCGAGGTCGTTGACCAGGGCCGGGCTTACGTTAGGTGTTCCCGGCGGATCGTCCCACGCCAACGTGACCTTCAACTCGGGATCGCCCGCGCTGACGACCACGGTGCGGGAGTAGGTTGCCCCCTGGCTGACGCTGCTCTCCACGAACGCGCCGGTGCGCATCAGGTCGATCGCCGCCTGGATGCGGACCGAGCCGTAACCGAACTGGTAATCCGGGCCGGTGTTGCCGCGGTCCTGGGCGCTGTGGGCCAGCCAGGCCTTAAGGGTGGAGTTGCGGAAGAGCGGCTGACTGGGGTACTGGGCCTTGAAGTCCTGAATAAGCAGGGCGGAACACCCGCACACCGTCGGCGAGGCCATCGACGTGCCGCACATCGTCGTATAGGCGGTGTTGCTGCTGGAACTGCACGAAGTCACCCCGCTGTCGCCGCCGACCTGGCACCCCGGGCCAGCCATGTCCGGCTTCATCCGCCCGTCGTCCGCCGGACCCCAACTCGTGAAGCTGGTGATGGAATCATCATTCGAGTTGACGGCGCCGACGGTGATGTGGTTCTTAGCGCAGGCCGGCGGGGCCGTGGTGTGGTACGTCGTACCGCAGCGGGTGACCTGGCGTTCGTTCCCGTTCGCCCAGACGACGCGGAACGGGGCGCCCAGGCTGCCCCGGACGATGGCGTCGATGACCGTGTCGGTCACGCCGTAGTCGCCTTCGTAGTTGCAGTCGAAACCGTTCGGAGCCGTGTTCGTCCCGATGGAGTTGTTGGAGATGACCGCCCCGTAGGTATTGATGGCTTGATTGTAGTCCGACTCCAGGTCGCCTGGATTGGTGTAGAGAAAGATCCCCGTCCCGTCGTACTGGAAACCGTAGGACTGGATGGTGACGGCCGGGGCCATGCCCTTGTAGGTGGCGTTGGCCACCCCGGCCCCGCCGATGGTGCCGGACACGTGCGTGGAATGGTCCAGCATGCCCGAGGCATCGCGGACGAACAGGCGTCCCTGGAAGTCCACGTGGGTGGACCGACCGGTCCCGGCATCGTAGACCAACACATTCACGCCCGAACCGCTGAGGTTGTAGGGCGCGACCTGGACGATGTTGGCCTGGGTCAGGGCCCGGTTGCTGTCGTTCACCTCGCTCATCCGCGGCAAGGCCGGCTCAAGGTATTGCACGGCGTCCTCAGCGACCAGCGCGTCAACTTCACTGAGCGGCAGCTCGATCACCAGGGCGTTGACGCTGAAGAGTTGCTGGCGCACGACTGCGCGATGAGCGGCCGCGGCGTCCCACGTGGTGCGGGCGGGCACGTCAGGATGAAACATCACGTAGGCCCCGATCCACACGTCGTTCGGCTGCGGCGTACCGGCTTCGGCGGGCGCGGGGACGACCGCCCAAGTCGGCGTCTCGCTCCTGGCCAGCACGGGGTGCAGCTTCCAATCCCGTTGAATGGGTTGGGCGTCGATCAGCGTCGTGATTCGCGCAAGCGCGGCGGCATCGGCGCCCTGCGGCGCCACCGCGGCGAAGAACGCGTTGTCGCTGAGGTAACTGAGCAAGTCGACGCCCGCCGCAGCCAACTCGGCGCGCCGCGCGTCGGTCATCGGCTCGCTGAACTGCACGACCAGGTAGCGGTTCGCGCCGCGCAGGCCGGACGAGGCGATAACGTCTACTACCTCCGCCGGGGTCTTGCCCGACAGCGGGGAAGTTCCCGTGCGCCAGCGGACCTGCGCCGTCGCGTCCGACCCAGACCAAAGCACCAAAGTGAGTGCCAGGATGCCAATGCCGTGTCGTGAACCCCTTGTCATACGCGTGCTCCTTCGCTGCAACATCGCCTCGACCTTCCTAAGTACCGATCCGGATGGCAGCCCGCGAAACCGCGGGCCGGCTTCATTCTATCATAGCGAACCGGCGGAGTGCTCCCAAGCACTGAGGGAATTTCGCCGCAAATTTCTTACCGGACTTACATCCTCAATTGAAAATACAAATCCAGACTGCGCAAAATGCCCACACCCGAAACCCACCACACAGCGACAAGGACGTGTCACTTCATGTCCTGAACCCCGCGGTGCGCCGTAGGCGCGAATTTCGGAGGCGTTGTGCGACCTGTCACCATCGACGGCCAGGTTGCGCTTACCGGGTCGATCGGCCCGCGAAACCGGCAGATCCACATGGGCTTGGGGGGTTGACAGACCCGGCGTCCGGGATTGTAATGCTCCTTCAACTCACGGGTGGCGAACTGCTGATGTTCGCGCGGGTTGGGCCACCGGCCTTGCGGGGCCTGTTCGATAGGGAGGTCACCATCATGGGCAACTTGCCGGAAGACCCTTCGCAGATGCCGACGGAGCACCGCGTGGCGTTGCTCTCCCGCAACGATCGCCCGTTCCACGTTATCCTCGCCCAGCAGTTCGACCGGGAGTTGATCCACACGCTTTGCCGGTTGGCCGAGCGCGTGCGGGTCATCGCCGAGACCCGCCAAGGCGCCAACTTCCTCCGCACCCTGCTCAGCCATAAGCGGGCCATGCTGTACTTCACCCAGCCGTCCACGCGGACGTTCCTTTCTTTTTCGGCCGCCTGCCAGATTATCGGACTGGCCAACAACGAGGTCCGTGACCCCTCCACCTCCTCCGAAGTCAAGGGCGAGAGCGAAGAGGACATGGTCACGGTGCTCAGCCAATACTTCGACGTCATCATCATGCGGCATCCCGGCGAGGGTTTCGCCGAGATGATGGCCCATCGGCTCAACCGCACCCGCCGCAGCATCCCCATCATCAGCGGCGGGTCGGGCAAGGACCAGCACCCCACCCAGGCCCTGTTGGATATCTACACCTTGCACCGTTGCTTCAGCCAGATGGAGGCCGATGGGGTGATCCACGCCTTCGAGGAGAACCCCTTTGCGGGCAAAACCATCGCTTTCGTGGGGGACCTGCTCCGCGGGCGGACGGTGCGCTCGTTGGTCTACCTGTTGTGCCGTTATCCCGGGGTGCGGTTGTTGTTCGTGGCCCCGGACCCCCTGCAAATCAAAGAGGACATCCTCGAATACGTCCGCCGGCAGAACATCACCTATGAGCTGACCGGCAGCCTCCCCGAAATCCTCGCCCAAAGCGACGCGGTTTACATGACCCGTCTACAGGACGAGCATGACGTGGCGGGAGAGTCGAAAGCCATCGACTACGACCGCTTCCGCCTGGACGCCGACATGGCGGACCGGTTCAAGTCGCACTTGGCCATCCTGCACCCGCTGCCGCGGCGGCGCGAGCTGGACATCCGGCTGGACACCGACCCCCACGCCAAGTACTGGGAGCAGGTCCGCAACGGAATGTGGATTCGGGCGGCTCTGCTGG
>JBGPAW010000263.1:0-5787 GCA_041480905.1 Phycisphaerae bacterium | reverse complement strand
CGGGTGGACGCCGGCGGCGGCGTGAGTGGCGAGAAGATCCAAGTTCACGAGGTGCCGTTGGCGGAGGCGGCCTCGTGGCTGGAGCGCGCCACCGCCCAAGGCCGCCTGATCGACCCTAAAGTCTATACCGGCCTGTACTTCGCACGTCAGCTCCCCCCGTTGCCGCTATAATCTCGTCATGCGTTTCACCAAGATGCACGGGCTAGGGAACGACTACGTGGTCGTCAACACCTTCTCGGAGCCGGTGACCGATCCGGCGAGTCTGGCCCGTGCGCTGTGCGACCGCCGCCGAGGGGTCGGCGGTGACGGCTTGATTTTACTGGGTCCCGCCGCGGACGCCGACCTGCGCATGGAGGTCTACAACGCCGACGGCTCCCGCGGACTCATGTGCGGCAACGGCCTGCGTTGCGTGACCAAGTACGCCTACGAAAAAGGGCTGTGCCGCCAACGCCTGATCCGCGTCGCCACCGACTGCGGCGTGCGTCCGACCGAGTGCTTCTTGGACCGCGGAGTGGTGGTCCGGGTCCGCGTGGCCATGGGCGCGGCCGATTACCGGCCGACGGGCCTTCCCGCCTTCGCGCAGCGTGACGCCGTCATCGACGAGCCTTTCGTGGTCAACGGCCGAATCCTGCTCGGCACCTTTGTTTCGATGGGCAACCCGCACTTGGCGGTTTTTGTGCGCGATTTTCGGGAGGTCAACCTGACCGCGGATGGGCCGGCGCTGGAGAACCACCCCTGTTTCCCGGACCGCATCAACGTCCACTTCGCGCGGGTCGATTCGCCGCACGACGTGACCATGCTTTCCTGGGAGCGCGGCAGCGGCGCGGTACAAGCCTGTGGCTCCGGCGCCTGTGCCGTCGCCGACGTGGCCTTCACCCACCGCCTCACTTCGTTCCCGACCACCGTCCACCTGCCCGGCGGCGACCTGCTCATCGAGCGCGACGCCGCCGGCGGCCTGCTGCAAACCGGCCCCGCGGAGGAAGTCTTTTCCGGCGAATGAGGCCAAGAAAACGGGACAGGTCCGCTCCGCACATGAGAGACGATCCCTCGCCCGCCCATGTACGTCGCTGGTCTGAACGGACCTGTCCCGCTCCGTCACTATACCGTTATGCGACCGAGGAGTTGAGCTTCACAATCTCCGCCCGCACGTTGGCGTAGCGCAGCTTGAGGTTGCGCAAGGCGGTCGAGGCCACACTGCCCTTCTCCTTGAGCAGCGCCAGGAGGAGGTGCTCGGTGCGGACTTCCTTCGATTCCAACTGCTGCGCCTGTTCGATGGCGGTGGCCATCACGTTGCGGAAGTGCGGCGTACCCGGCAGGCGACCGAACACCCACGTCTCCTCCATGCTCTTTTGCACCAGCTTGTCCACCTCCTGCTTG
This sequence comes from Phycisphaerae bacterium, assembly GCA_041480905.1. Taxonomy (GTDB): domain Bacteria; phylum Planctomycetota; class Phycisphaerae; order UBA1845; family UBA1845; genus JAAEQG01. The sequence goes on along the minus strand of JBGPAW010000263.1, from coordinate 4,410 downwards.
AGCCGGCCCCCGCTGACCCCGTGCTCGTGCAGCAATTGCGCCCCCAGACCGGCGTCCGCCCGTTCGATGGCCAGCAGGACGTGTTCCGTCCCGACGTAATCCAGGTCGTATTCCCGGGCGATGGCCGGGGCCACTTCCTTGATGACTCTCTCAACGCCCTTGCTCAGTCGTTCGTACATGACCTTGACGCTCGTTCTCCGGATACGCTTTCCCCCGCACGTTCCTCTGCAGGTAATCATACCCCAATCCCAGCAAAGCCACAATGATCGACACGATGAGGGTGATCTTGAGGATTTTCAAGCGGTTGGACACCTCGCGGTCGCGCCATTCGCCCAGCCGTTTGTCGATCTCGTCGAGCTTGCGGTCGATGCGGACCTCGATTTCGTCGAGTTTTTCGCGGACGTAATCGTCGGCTACGCCTTTCAGCCTGCGGGCGATGCCGCCCACCATCCCCTCTTCCGCGATGTGCTCTTTGAGCGAGGGACCCCGCTCCTCCGGCAGGAACCGATACTCCACGGGGGAATCGTCCGCGGGTTCGTGAATCAGCTTGGCCAGCAGCGCCCCAGCGAGGGCCCGGCGCTTGCGCTTGACCTTCGTCCAAAACCCCTCCGCCTGACGCAGAGCCGCTTCGATGGCCTCGCGCTCCGCCTCGCGCGAAACCTTCAAGCCCCGCAGCCGCGCCAACGCCACCAGACCGCGGTGCGACAGGCCGCCAAAACTCTCGCGGTGGATGCTCGCGACGTGCTTGGCCAGTTCCTCTTTGCTGGCCGACTGGCGGACCGGTCGCCGGGCCCACACCACCACGTCCAGCAGAGCGTCGCGCTCCAACTCGACCAGCAACTCCTGACGCTCGCGGACCAGGCGCAACAACTCACCCTCGGACGTGTCGCGGTCCAAGGTGAGGCCCAAGCTGTGTCCGTACGACAACAGCTCGTCGCGCGGCAACTCCGCCAGAGAAACGCCGGGAGGCTTGGGCTCCGGGCTCATCGTCTTGACCCCCTCGACACCGATCAACGGATCTGCGGCCAGAGCACGTAAAGCAGTATCGCGGTCAACAGTACAATTTGCAAAACATCGAAGCTGAACCACCTCAGCCGTAGTCGTAGCACCGACACTTCCACCCACCGGCGCATGAGCGCTTCCGGTCTGGCCGCGATCAGACTGTCCGACCGCCACCGCCAGATGAACTGGAGCAAACGAACGGCGGTGTACGTACCCGCCACGATCAGGAGAAGACGGCGGTACAACACAAAAAAGTCGATGTCGTACATCCCGCGGCCCGCTTAATCCTCAACGGCTGCCGATGACACCGTTCCTTGACACTACCCTCTCGGCTTGGCGTGAGGTTTCCCCTCCTCGCCCGCGGCTGGGGGCTTGGACGGCTGGGTGGACGCGGCCATAACCTCCGGGTTGGTCACCTCGACCGGCGAAGGAAAGAAGATCATCTCATTGCCCCGCACGACCACCGCCGCGCCGGGAGCCACGTTCCCGGAGGTGATCGCAATCCAATCGTCGATGTCCGCCCCGGTGGTCACCGGCATGGGCATGGCCAGGGTGCCCTGCTCGGTCGGCGCCACCATGCAGACATGGGGCGTTCCTTGGCGTATGTCCACGGCGTCTTTGGGCACCGCCACCACCGGGGCTGCCGGGCCGGTGGTGACCGTCGCCCAGGCCAGCATTCCGCCCTTAAGCCGCCCGGCGCGGTTGTCGATCTCGATCTGCACGGGGAAGGTTCGAGCCGCCATGTCGGCCTGCGGGATGACGTGTTTGATCCGCCCGGTGAAAACCTCTGCTAACGCCTCCACCTGCACGGCAGCCGGATCCTCCCCTTTGACGTATGGGAAAGCCTGCTCCGGGGCGTCCACCGTCACCAGCACGCTGGACAGGTCGATCAACTCCGCGATCGACCCGCCGTGCTGCACCCATTGGCCCACTTCGGTGTGACGCTTCACCACGTGCCCGGTGAATGGGGCGCGGATCACCGTCTTGGCCAGGTCCCGTTCGGTCCGTTGGGCCACCGCCGCCTGTTCTGCCACGGCGAAGCGGGCCTGGGCGATTTCCTCCGTCCGCGGGCCGTTGACCCCCTCCTCGCAGCGGGCTTGGGCCGAGAGCAGACGTTGCTGGGCCGCCTGATACTCCGCTTGCGTGTCGTAGATTTCCTTCTCGTTGGCGGTGCCCATTTTTTGCAGCCGCTCGATACGCTGTTCTTCAGCAACCCATTTTTCGTAGAGGGCCTTGGCTTCTTCGTAGGCCGCCTTGAGTTGGGCGAGCTGCTCCGGGCGCGTCCCCGCCTGGAGTTCGTCCAGCCGGGCTTGCAGCGTTCCCAGCCGTGCCTTGGCGGCCGCCAACGCCGCCGCCAAGGTGTCGTCGTTGAGCTTACAGAGTACGCCGCCTTTTTCGATCAGGTCGCCCTCGCGGGCCGGCATCTCCACCACCAGTCCCTCGACCTCCGCGCCGAGCATGCTGCGGACCACCGGCTCGACCGTCGCCACCAGCCGCATGGTGGCGGGCAACTGGCGTACCTCCGCCCGCTCCACGACCACTTTGGCCCCCGGCCTCTGTCCCACGGCCACGCTCGAACCGGCCAACCAGAAAATCACCAGCCCCATCTTGCGGTAATGCATGAGATCAGCTACGCCTCTCAACGTTGGACGAGGTAGGTCGTCCTTGGATCGGGTCCATTATATACTCGATCCGCGTAATCTTGACCAACGTTAAGGAGTTCGCCCCAGGTGCTCGCCGCCCCCGCAAGTTTGGCCCGGACGTGGGTTCACCGCGCCCTCCGCGCGGTGACCGACGTGCTCTTTCCGCCCACCTGCGTGACCTGCGGAACACCGGGTGTCGATGACGGAGAACCTGTCTGCCGCGAGTGCCGCGCACGGATGGACCGCGAGTGGCCCGTAAACTATTGCCCCACCTGTGGTCGCACCGTTCCCCCTTTCGTCATGGTAGATGGACGCTGCAACCAATGTCGTGCTCAGAAAACCAGCATCGCGGGTATAACGCGTGTCGGCCCGTACAATCCTGTCCTGTGTTTTTTCAAGCGTCAGGAGCACGTCCAACTGGCTTGTATGATCGCAACCAGACTTGCCGTCCTGATGCGCGAGTGTTCTTGGTTTGACTCCGTGGAAGCGTTAGTCACAGTACCCCCGTGGTGGCTTCGGGAGAGGATGGGTCGGTATTACGCACCCCATGTCCTGACCCGACGCGTCTCACTGACAACGGGGATTCCGCTGCTTCCCGCGCTCCGCCGCATCCGCGGGGGACCCTCACAGGTCGGCTTGACGGCCGCTCAAAGGATTCAGAACGTACACGGCAAGTTTGCCATGGTCCGTGGGGTTCGCCTCCACGGCGCTACCTTGTGTCTCGTGGACGACGTGATGACCACCGGTGCGACGCTGGAAGAGTGCGCCAAGGTTCTGCGCCGGGCCGGTGCCAAGGCAGTTTACGCGGCGGTGGCGGCCCACGTCAGCCCGGGAACGCCCTCAGTGACTCCGTCTGCGTGAGCCGTGCAGCCTCGGAGGCGTGATTCTCGATGAGCGCTCCGGTCCCCGAAGGTAAGGACTTCCGTCTGCTCCGCGAATCGGGCATGGCGGCCGGCACCACCAAAGCGATCGGCATGGGTTTCGTGCGGGCGCGGGACGCGATCGCCCGCGGGCTGATTCGTCGGGGGGTCACCCCCAATCACGTGACGGTCGCGGGCTTCCTGGTCAACTGCGGCGCAGCGGTCTGTTTCGTCATGGGCGCGGGGCATCATTCTCCCGCGGAATCCCCCGTGGCGGGCGTAGGGCAGAGCTATTGGCCGCTCGGCGCCGCGGCCTGTCTGCTGGTCGCGGGGGCTTGCGACATGCTCGACGGGGCGGTGGCCCGGCTGGGCCACCTGAGCACCCCCTTCGGCGGCGTGTTGGACTCGGTGCTGGACCGCCTGAGCGAGATCGTGCTGTACCTCGGGATGGTGCTCCATTTCGCGGCGGTGGGGAATGTCACCTACGTGGCCCTGGCGCTTCTCTCGCTGTGCAACGGGTTGCTGATCAGCTACGCCAAGGCCCGGGCGGAGGAGCACGTCGAGAACTGCGGCCTGGGGTTCTGGCAGCGCGGCGAACGCAGCGGGGCGCTCCTGTTGGCCTGCTTATGCTCTCACGTGCCGATCCTGCTCTGGCAGCAGGCCGTCTCCCCGTTCTTCACCTTCCTGTTGCGGGTGCGCTATGCGCGGGCCGCCATCCGCGCCCGGCAAGCCGGCCTGCCGCCCCCGCCGCTCATCCCCGAGCGCCGCGGGCTCAACCTGCTGCGTCCCTGGCGGTTCCCGCGCGGGACGCTCCCTTACGATCTGGCGATCGGGTTCAACGTGGCTTTCTTCGTCGTGCTGCCGTGGATTCACCCGATGTTCTACGGCGCCGCCGATCCGCTGGG
>JBGPAW010000262.1:0-5792 GCA_041480905.1 Phycisphaerae bacterium | reverse complement strand
GCCGGCCAACGTTCCGGCACCGTCGCTGACCGAAAGCCAGGCGACGCTACCGGTGACGCTGTAGTCGAGTGGGGTGGTCCCTTGATTCTGAAGGGTATACACGATGCTCGCGGGCGCGAACGCGCCGCCCACCGGCCCGGAGGCGGACAACCCGTCGGGCGGCGTGACCCGCAGACCGGTGAAACCCGGAGCCAGCGTATCCACGCTCGTCCCGCCCGTATTGCCCGGGTCGAGCCAGTTGCTCAGCCGGCTGGAGTTGCTGCCCCCGCCGGTCCAGGAAACCGAGAACCTCCCATACCAGTCGGAGGTCTGGCTGGTGCAGGAGGCATAGCCGCCGTGCAACTGCCCCACCACGTGATGGTTCTGGTCGAACAGCGGCGAACCCGAAGAACCCGGCTCGGTCGTGCCGAGGTCCCAGTCCGTGATCCGAATGTGCGTGCCGTCGCCCGGGCTGCTCGTGCCCAGGTAGCTTGTCGTGCTCGTCGGATCGTACTCGAAGCTGATACTCTTCTCATCCGTGCTGGGATGATGAATAGCGACGGCGCTGGTGGGGTTGGCCGAGCTGCGATCCCACCCCGCGAAGGTGATGTTCCAAGCGGGGTTCGGCGCCGAGTTGAGTTGCACCAGCGTGAAATCCGAGGCGCTATAGGAGGACCGCCAGGTCGAACCGGTCTGGAACTGGCTCAGCGAACCGCCGCCGTGCTGCCCGCAGGTCGGGCTCTGGAAGTTCCAGTAAACCACCAGCGACGGGGCGTTGCCCGAAGTCACGCCGCAGTGGTTGGCGGTCATAAAGAAGGGCGTCTGATTCTGGGCCGTGTTGTTCACCATGAAACCGGTACAGAACAGGCTGCCGCCCGTGGAGATCACCCCGACCGACGGGATCTCGGCCCGCCAGTTGTCCCCCTCGGGGCAGATCACGTCTACATTGCAGGCCCCCGAGCGCAGATCGCCTCTCTCGCCGAAGCCCCGATAGCCGACGTTGATCGAGGTCAACTCGAGTTCGAGGCTCGACACCGCGCTTGCCGGGATGGTCAATTCGACGACGATCTCATCCGCCAGCACTACCGGCGTCCACAACTGCCCGTGGTCCTGGTTGTCCTCGGCCGTGAACGGCCGGACGACTTGCCGCAAATCCGCCGCGTAGAGGAACAACCGTCCGCCCGCGGGCATGCGATAGCGCGCAAAACCCAGATTCAGCGACAGTGCCCCCGGCGAACCGATGCGCAGACGCCAGACCAGCAGGTCCCGCTCGATCGCCTCCCAAAGCCCGTCAGTTTCCGGTGTCACGGATACGGCATTCGGGATGGCGAACCGCGGCGGCAAACCGGCCAAGTCGCGCTCCTCGTCCTCCAAACTCACCGCGGCCAGATCGACCGGTGGGACCTCAATCCGCGGGACCTCGACCAGCGCCGCAAGTACGCCGGCATGGGCAATGCTCGTCGCCGCCGGCTGGTCCGGCGATGCGCCCGTCGCGGGTCCGGCGGTCTGTCCGTTAGCTGGCGCCGCCATCCACGCCCCCACGAACACGAAAACAGCGATGGGTAATCGGTTTAATCGTGACATAGAGATTCCATCCCCCGCAAAGGTCGGCCCTAAGTTCCGAATCGTGCGAGTTGCGTCGCGCGCCCCTCATTCGCGGCGCTGGAACGGCGAGACAACCCTTGAGACCCGGTCCCGCTCCCCGACCACCAGCGGAACCTGTGCAAGCTCAAGATAGCAGGGGACGGCACCAAATACAATGACCCCGCTCGTTGAGCACGCAGTTTTGCCTTAACTTGCTCAGTACGGTCCCGCAGCAGGCGAGAACTCAAGCCAAAGGCGACTTCTTGAAGCGAGGGAGTACGAAAAGCGCAAGCTCAGCGCTCCGACTACCCTGAGTCGAGGGGGACGAGCCTTTTTGGGGGCGGTCTGTAGCGGCCGGGGACGCGCCGGCCCCAACACACCGCCGCCCATCATTTCACGGTTCTCGGAGTACTGGGGATATCCACCTTCCTTCTTGCTGCATGATGCTCGAGTTTGCGGCTTGACTGGCGGCTCAATTGCCGTACGCAGTCTGGAAGAGGCGGAAGTCACCCAAGTCCACGTCTCCATCGGCGTCCAAATCGACGCACAGGCAGCCGGCGCCGGTCCCGCCCTCCGGGCCTGACAGGCAACCGTTGAAGATGGCGAAGTCGTTCAGGTTTACGAACCCATCGCCGTTGAAGTCAGCGGGCACCACCGGAACCACGCCCCACAACTCCACGTCGTCGAGGTTCCAGCCCGGGAAGGTCACCCCGCCATCCGTCGGCCCCATCCCCCAGCGGAGGTACACCGTCGTCTGGCCATCGGCCACCGCGGAAATATCGTACGTCTGGAGCGACCACGCCGCCTCGTTGACGTTCGCCCCGCTGGGGTTCGTCCACACCGGCGTCCAATTGATCCCATCATTCGACACGGCCAGGTCGGCCCGGTCGTAGCGTTCCACGCCTAACCAACGCCGGAAACGCAACTCCGTACCGCTCATGTTGGAGCAGTTCAACGCCGTGGTGGTCAAGTAACACACCGTCAGGTTGTTGGTGTAGTCGCCGGCCAGGTTATACCCGTACACGTTCGCGCCGGTGTAGCCCGCCACCGGATCACGGTTGTGCGAGCCGCTGCCGGTCGGCACACCGAACGTCCATGCCCCCTGCAGGCTCCAGCCCGGATTGCTGTCCAGGGGGAAGTAGTAGACCCGCCGTGGCCCGAGGGCGCTCACCGTCACCGAGACCGTGGCAACGTTGGACCCCGCGGTCAGGTCTCGGGCCGAGTAGGTGAAGCTGTCCGTCAGACTCTGGCCGCAGGGCGGTTGATACGTCACCACGCGGCCGCCGCCCACCAGGGTGTACGGGACCGTCTCGATCGCCCCGGCGCCGGGATCACTCAGATAACCCGCGGCCGGCAGGCTCTCGATGATGTAAGTGAGCGGATCGTTGTTGGGATCGGAGGCCGACAGAGTGATGCTCGTGGCCAGGCTTACCGCGGTGTTGGCGTTCACGTTGGAGGCTACGGGATCCCACGCCGGCCCGCCGGCTTGGAGGGTGACGTCGCGGGTGGTGTCACCGTCGTGGTCGGTGGTGTTGATGAAGCTGACGACGTCGGCGTAGGTGCCGTGCGGCAAGGCGTTGGCCGCCGCGTTCATCGACACGGTCACGGTGCTGATTCCCAGTCCCGGCAGGGAGCCGCTGGGGTTGTCGATCGAAAGCCACGGCGCGGGCGTCGTGACACTGTAGTCGAGCGGGGTGGCGTTCTTGTTCTGGAGCGTGTACGCCAGGTTCGGCGGCGCGAATGGGCCGCCCACCGGTCCCGCCGCCGTCAGATCATCCGGCGGGGTCACTCTCAGCCCGGTCGGCGACTCAGCCACCCCGACGATCCGCACCGACGGATCGCCGAACACATGCCAAGTGTTGAACATGTCCACCCCGTCGGCTCCATAGTCGTCCATCATCGAACACGAACCGGCGTAGCACAGCGTACCGTAGCTGTGGTAGGGCTCGGTAGCGTTGGTCAACAGCAAGTTGAACTCGTCCTGGGCCTCCATCGGCGAGGCCCACGACTGATTGATCGACGACATGTAGACGGCAATCGCCCCGGTCGGTTCGCCGTTGTGGGTGGCCCGCAGCCAGGCTTCGGCGAAGCAGGTCGTCCCCGCGAACTGCCCGTTCACACACGCCACGCTGACGATGAACGGCAGCATGTTGTCGTTGACCAGGGCATTGACGTTGCTGTTCGAGAACCCGGTGGAGCCCCAGGAGGTCGCGCTGCCGTGTCCGCAGTAGTTGACGATCCCGCGCCCGGCGTTGAGCGCGGCGCTGACCTGGGCGGCAGTGCCCGTGGGGTCGTAAATCTGGTCCACCTGTGTATACCCGTGGGCCAGAAGCCACTGGCGAATCTGGTCCATGTGTACATTGTCGGCCTGACCCTCGTCGCCCGCTCCGGCCCCCTGGTTGGAGGCGATGCCCGTGCCTCTCCAGAACCAGTCCTGGGTCGTAGCCGGCATCGTTTCGTATTCGACGGTGCGCAGGACCTGGGTATCGACCTGGGCAGCCGTCTCCGCCGAAAAACGACCGACCATGATATCCGGGTAGTTGTCGCCGCCCGCCAGCTTCGCGTACGTGGGGTCGGCAGACCCGCCGGAAGCCGTCGGGGTCGCTACCTGAGCCGAGTCGCCCACCAGCAACACGAACGCCAGGTCGCTGGTGTTGTACACGTTCTGGATGTAGTTCTTGATCGAGGTCGCGTTGTTCCCGATCGTGGACACACCCACCGCCGTGGTGTTGATGCCGATCCCGTTCTTGTGATTCACCAGCGGCTGAACGTTGGGCAGCCACGCATCGTAGCAGATGATCAGCAAATCCCCCGTCTCGTCCAGTGGTGTGTAACGCAACTGCGGGGCGTAGTTGAGAAAGTGGTGCTTGTAGACCTGATGGAATGCCAGGCTCAAGTCGTCGCCGTTCCGCAGTGAACGGTCCAGCACGTTGATCTGCCCCGGCCCGCTCGGCACTATCGCTAGGGTCACTTCCGTATAGACGCGTAACGTGCGGGTGACCGGGTTGTACTGAAAGGGATGGAGCTGGACCACCACGCCACGCCAATCACGCAGGATGTAGGGCTCGCCCAGGCTGACCAGATCAGCGGGGTAAAGCGCATCCGTTTCGTAGACGGCGCCGAACTCATACGGCACCTCCTCGGGGTCGTGCGTTCTGTCGAACACGCCCTTCGACGGCGCTACCGGAAAATCGCTGATGTCATCATACTTGGATGCCAGGACTTTCACGGCCACCTCGGAGTCATCGGGAATGATGATGCTTCGGCACACTTGGGGCAGTTCCGGGGCCCCTCTCACCTGCATCACGCTTTCCTTGCCCAACCGGATCTGAGTGTACTGCTGGCCGGCGATGTCCACCGGTGTCTCGGTAAACCGTCCCAGCTCATACTGGATAACGACGCGCGCCGGCGTGTTCTCCAACACGGTCGTTTTGACGACCTGCTGGCCACTCCCCCCAGCATAGGCCGACGGCGCGACCACGACGAACATCACTACGGCCATGACCCCTAGAGTACGGGTGAAGCCGCCCGAACGCCTTTTGCACGACGGGGTCATCTCAGAATACCTCATAGCAACGCCTCCTTGACTGAGTGTAAGACTAACAAGGAGCCGGTGCCCGGCCACGGGCACCGGCCTCGTCCAAATCTTTAATCTTCTCTACGATCCCGGCATGCTCGCCTCGAAGGCGGCGAAGTCGCCCAGGTCCACGTCTCCGTCGCCGTCCAGATCGACGCACAAGCAGCCGGCGCCGAGCCCGCCGCCCGGGCCGGACAGGCAACCGCTGAAGATGGCGTAGTCGCCCAGGTTCACCAGGCCATCGCCGTTAAAGTCGCTGGGCACCACCGGGACCACGCCCCATAGCTCCACGTCATCGAGGTTCCAACCCGGATAGGTCACCCCGCCGTCCGTCGGCCCCATCCCCCAGCGCAGGTACACCGTCGCCGATCCATCGGCCACGGCGGAAATGTCGTACGTCTGCTGCGACCACGCCGCCTCGCTGACGTTCGCCCCAGTGGGGTTCGTCCACAGCGTCGTCCACGTGGTGCCATTGTTCGACACCTCTACCGTGGCCCGGTCGGTCCGCTCCACCCCCAACCAGCGCCGGAAACGCAGCTCCGTACCGCTCATGTTGGAGCAGTTCAACGCCGTGGTGGTCAAGTAACGCACCGTCAGGTTGTTGGTGTAGTCGCCGGCCAGGTTGTAGCCGAACACGTTCGCTCCCGTGTAG
>JBGPAW010000261.1:0-5797 GCA_041480905.1 Phycisphaerae bacterium | reverse complement strand
TCCCGAGTAACGATGAGAGGGCCCAGGCGCCCCGTGAAGACCGGCGAGACGAAGTCGATTCGCCCGCTGGCCGCCAGGTCAGCGACACATCCGCGAATCCTTGCCTCATCGCTCGGCACTGAAACCGGGAGCAGTTGCCATCCGGGAATCGGAAAGGCCTCCGCTCGGGCAACGTCAATGCCCGCCTGAAGCAGCAGGTCGCGCGCGGCATCCAAATCGTCGGTCCGAACCGCAACCCGGGTCGTATCAACGGACAACGCGACCGGCTGGTGGTCGTAATAGTAGTAGTATTCCGATGCACTCCCGGTACTGACGAGGCTTCCGGCAATCAAGCACGCTAGAAGCCCGCCCCACTGTCTGAATGGCATTCGCGGTGACACGTCGTCTCCCCTGAAGCCGGACATCCGAAAGGCGCCAAGCTACGTACCATTGCCCTCCAGCGGTCTTGTCCCGTATTCTACCAACTTCGCCCCGGCGCGCCTACGCTAAAGTGGCGGCCCCCGGCCCGTTCGTACCGGATTCCCGCGGCGCGGGGGCGCCTCCTCAGCCGTATCCCTCTGATCCAAGCTAAAGTCCTTGGCCAGGATCGGGACCAGTTCCGGCGCCGTGGACCAGCGCATCAGCGAGACCAGCGACCCCACGATCACCACGACGCACAGGAAGATGGCCAGCTTCTGCGAGGTCTCCAGCGGGCGGAAACGCTCGGTCATCTGTTCGATCATTCTTCTAAGCGAGTCCATGCGCAGCTCTTATCTTGCGGCTCTCAGTTGTCGGTCTGAGGGTCCAAGGTCCAAAATCGTCGCCTCCTTCTGGGCCCCTCGGTGAGTGCTCCTCCCATCCGCAATCCGAAATCCGCAATCCACCATTGATTCGCTCTTGCGACCGTTAGGCCTTGCTCGTAGATTCGTATCTGTTCGATTTCGTGGTAGGCCTCGAGCAGCTTGTTGCGCATTTCCATGAGCAGGTCGAAGGCGATCCCCGCCTTGTTCACCGCCGTGAACACTTCCGCGACGTTGTCCGTGTCCCCGCGATACAGCGCCTCCACGCGGCGGTCGGCCTCCCCCTGCAGGCGATTCACCTCGTCCAGACTATCCAACAGGATTTGTTTGAAGTCCTTGCCGCCTGCGGACGAGGCGCCCTCCGCCGGCTGCGTCTCGGCGACGCGGCCGAGAGAGTCCAGTCCGCCGGGCCCCGTGATGGGATGGACCATGATCGACCTCTTCTAGCTCTCAGCGATCAGCTATCAGCCGGAACCCTTGCCAGGTCGCCTTGTCACTCTGTCGGCTCTTGCCTCTTGCCTTCTTCTACGCCTTGCCGCGAATGGCTTTGCGGAGCGCGTCGAACTTCCGTCCCAGGAGCGTCGCGGTCGTCTGGTGCGTCAAGGCATTCTCGGCCAAGTCCGCCATTCCGCGTTCCAGCGACAGGTTGGTGCCGTCGTGGAACAGGAGGTTGTCCGCTGGTTTCAGCGAGGGAGCCACCCGGAGCGCGCCGGTCGCGTCGGTGTGGAACTCGCCTCCCTCCATGATGAACGGCTGCCGGGGGTCGCGCGCCCGGCGGTCCAGGGCATCGCCCAACGCCCGCTGAAACGCCTGGGTGTCCAGTTGCTTGGCTACATAGCCCGGCGTCCCCAGGTTGGCGACGTTCTCGGCGATCATTCTGTGCCGCGACTCCGTGTAGGCGAGCGTAGCCACTAAGGCCGGCCTTACCCCACGGTCGATCAGGTTATCGAAGAACATCACCGCGTTCCGTGTTCAACGTTCTCAGTCCTGCGTCTTCAGTCCCAGGCCTTCATCTCGTTTGGGCATGAACTGTTCCACCTGCCCGCAACCGCCGTCACGCGGCTGGAAAAACCGTTCTGGGTCCGCGCCGGACGGCAAGAATCGCGCCGTCGCGCAATTCCTGCCGATCCGTCATCGCCCCTGCCCTCCAATCCGCAATCCGCGATTCTCCAAGCGGTGAGGAGACCTACGGCTTCCCACTGACCAGCTCCTTCGTCGTCTCGCCCCGCGCCCGGACGGCCGCCTCTTCCTCGCGCCACTGCTTCAGCTTCATCCCCAGGGTCCGCACTCCCATGCCCAGGGTCTTGGCCGTCCGCTCCCGATGCCCGTTGCACTGCTTGAGCGTACGTTCGATCAGTTGTCGCTCCATGTCCTCCAGCATGCGTCCGGGGCGCAGCCGAGAGAAAGTCTCCTCCGAGGCTACGCTGCCCTGAATCCACCCTTCGATGATCGTGCTGGTGATCTTCCCGTCGGGTACCAAGGCCGCGCAACGCTCGCACAGGTTCTGCAGTTCCCGGACATTGCCCGGCCAGGCATGCCGCGTGAGGATCCGCAGCGCTTCGGGGGTCACCGTCAGGGGCGGCCGCCCCGCGCGTTTGGCCATCTGCTCCAGGAAAAAACGCGCCAGCACCGGTACGTCCTCGGGCCGCTCCCGCAGCGGAGCCAGCTTGATCGGCAGCACGTTCAGGCGGTAGTACAAGTCCGCCCGGAAGCGTTTCTTCGCCGCCCAGGCTTCCAGATCGCGGTTGCTGGTGGCGATCACACGCACGTGGGCGCGGCGGGTCAGGCTGCTGCCCACGCGCTCGAACTGACCTTCCTGCAACACGCGGAGCAGTTTGGCCTGGAGCGGTAACGCCATTTCCGAAATCTCGTCCAGGAGCAGCGTTCCCTCGTCGGCCAATTCGAACCGCCCCTTGCGCAGGCGGTCGGCCCCGGTGAACGCCCCGCGCTCATGCCCGAACAACTCGCTTTCCAGCAGGTTCCCCGAGAGCGCCGCACAATTCAGGCAGAGCATCGGATGGTCCCGCCGCGCCGAGGCTTCGTGAATGGCGTGCGCGACCAGTTCCTTCCCGGTCCCGGACTCGCCGGCGATCAGGACGGTGGCGTCGCTCTGGGCCACGCGAGTGATTTTGACGCGCAGCTCGGTCATGGACTGGCTGTCGCCCACCATTTCGTGCCGGGCGTGGTAATCGCTCAACGAGGTGCGTAGGGCCTCGTTCTCCCGGCACACCAGCCGGTGTTGCAGCGCCCGCTCGACCTGGGCTTCGATGACCTCCGCTTCGAGCGGCTTTTGGACATAATCGAAGGCCCCCAGCTTCATTGCCTCCACGGCGGTGTTCACCGTGCCGAAGGCCGTCATCACGATGATGGGCGCGTCGCAGCCCGACTCCCGCAACTCGCGGATGAGCGCCAGACCGTCCATCTTGGGCATCTTCAGGTCGGTCAGCACCAGGTCGAATCGGCCTTCGAGCACCCGCGGCAGGGCCGCCGTCGGGTCCTCGAACGCTTCCACCTGATGGTCCGCTCGCGTCAGGATCAGGCCCACCGACTCGCGCATCATCGCTTTGTCGTCAATCACACAAACTCGCGCCATGGAACCACCCTTTAGCTATCCGCACTCCGAAACCTCAAACGCACCAACGCGCCGCCGCCCGAGTGCGTCTCCAGAGATACTCGCCCGCCGTGGGCTTCGGCGATCCGGTGCACGATCGCCAGCCCCAGCCCCGTCCCGGTGTCTTTGGTCGTAAAGAACGGGTTGAAGACCCGCTCGCGGATCGCCGGGTCGATGCCGGGACCGTCGTCGGCTACCTCGATCGCCGTCTCGTCCGCTCCCGGTTCAGCGGACACGGAAATCCACACGTTTCCATCGCGTCCGGCCGCCTCCAGGGCGTTGCGGACGATGTTCAGCAGGGCCCGTTGAAGTTGGTCGAAGTCCGCCGCTACCCGCACGCCGCTGACGTGGGGGGCAACGTGAATCGTCGTGTTCGACGCACGCCGCTCCGGCTCCACCAGCTCCACCACGGCCTCAACCACCTCCGCCACCGACACCGGCCGCGATTCCACGGACGCCGGCCCCGCGAAGGCGAGAATGTCTCCCACGATTCTTTCCAACGTGCGCACGCCGCTCACGATCTTCTCGGCCAGTCGCCGGCAATCCGGGCGGTCACCCAGGTCCCGGCACAGCACCGAAGCGAACAGGTTGATGCCGCTGAGCGGATTACGGATTTCGTGGGCGACGCCGGCCGCCATCTCCCCCAGAGCGGCCAATCGCTCCCGGCGGGCCAACTCGCGGTTCTTTTCGTCCAATTGCTCGCCCAGACGCCGGACCTCCTCCGCCAGCCGGTCGTGCGAGCGTTTGAGCCGCTCGGTCACGTCGTTGTAGGCGCAGATGAGCGCGTCCAGGGCCATTTCACGCGGTGGAGCCGGGCAAGGCGCGACGCTCATGGTTATGCTTCCGTACCGTCCAGGACCGAGGTCCGCGGCCCGGTCGTCCCACTGTAGGCCGCCAGCGTACGCCGCCCGGTCTCCAACTCGCCCATGCTTTGGGCCGTGCGGGTCTTCTTGGCCGCCAGCAGCCGCACGTCCGCTTCATCCTGGTCCAGGATTCTCCGCAGGTGCGCACCCGCTTCCCGGACCATCCCGTCCAGGCTCCGACGCTCCACGGGCGACAACTCGGCCTTGAGTTCCTCCCACTGCCCACGATACGGCGCCAATTCCATATTCAGTTCCGACAGCGCCGCGGTCAGGACGGCTCCCAGCCGCTGGGCCTCGGTGTATTCCGCCTGCACGATGCGGGCTTGCTCCGCATCCGTGCGTTTTTCGCGTTCCGCCCGCAGGTAATGCGCCCACGCCAGACGCAAATGAATCTCCGCACGCTCGCCGGAGGAAAGCCTGCGCTGATCGACCAGACGTTGACCGTAGTCGATGGCGGATGTGTAAAACCCGTCCTCCACCCGCGCGGATAACTGGGCGAGCTGGGCGGCGAAGGGCAGGGGCTCCGGCGTGGACCGGAGGTGCCACAGGAAGCCGGCCAGCAGCGCCAGCGCCACTCCCAGCGCGGGGATTTGCCATTTCCCCTGCAAACGCTCGCGTGTGGATCGTGCGGCCGGTTCGCTCATCCTGAGCCTCGCCCGATGGGCTGATCCTCCTGATCCGCCAAACCACGCATTTTTCGGCAAGGCGGGCGATGGCTCTTGACCGTAAACCAGGGAGGAGCAAGGTCTGCGCGGGTCGCAGGCCCTCGCCCCCCTTGACCCCCGAGAGTCAAAAGGGCGCCGGCCTGCTCAGCCCCGCGGGACATCTTTGCTTGACACGAGAGCTGGTAATGCTGATAAGGGGCGTATCCGCATGAGCGACGCCGCTTTTTCCACCCTGGCCGGCTGCAAGGTGTTGGTGGTCGAAGACCATCCCCAAAGCCTGGAACTCCTGCGCATTTACGTGGAATCATTGGAGGGGGTCGAGGTGTTGTCCGCCAAGGACGGGGTCTCGGGCGTCAAGCTGGCGGAGACCCACCATCCCGACCTGATCCTGCTGGACGTGATGATGCCCCGAATGTCCGGGTTCGAGGTCTGCCGGCGACTGAAAGAGCACCCCGCCACCCGTGACATCGTCGTTCTCATCGTCACGGCCCTGGATACTTCAGCCGACCTTGAACGGGCGATTGAGTGCGGCGCGGACGAGTATCTCCCCAAGCCGTTCGAGCGCGCCCAGTTGGTGGACCGCGTCCGCCGCCTGCTGCTTCTGCAGAAGTACAAACGTGCGTCGCAGCGTGACCTGGTTCAACCGCCGGACCCGAGCGACTCCGGAGTCACGCCATGACCGGCGAAAACGACCTGTCCGCCGAAGGCCCTCACTACGTGTTGGATTCGAACGTCCCGGACGATGCCCGCTTTTTCATCGCCGAGTAAGGCGGAAGATTACCAGACCGAAGAGGGTTATCGGTCCGAGAAATGTGCCAAGGGCCCCGCAGGCCGCCGACCCGCGGGTGTTGTACGCCGGTGTCGACCCGTCCCCATTGG
>JBGPAW010000260.1:0-5805 GCA_041480905.1 Phycisphaerae bacterium | reverse complement strand
GCGCACCTTCACCCCCACCAGGTCTCCGTCTCGCTCCGAGACCTTGAACACCACGTGCGCCCCGTCGTGAATGGAACCATCCTCCCCCCGCGTCCTGAACGGAAAATGCCGCCCGCTGTCGCTCACCAGGCAACCTTCGTGCGTGCCGGGCTGGTACCACAACACCCGACCGTCCATGTCAGCCTCCGCAAGCCGAAAGACGGGAAAACCCCATTACGCTCCACGCGGCCAGACGCCACCTCGCCCCCACCGGCAGCAGAGAGCTTTTTCGGACCCGATATCCCCAGTATGTCTCAAATTCCACCTCCAGGCAAGAAAGTTCATCGGCTTAAATGGGCGTCTGACTTGCGATCAAGGCGCATCTTTTTCGCCCACCGCGGCTCGATCTACCCACGTCTTTCCCCAGGCGCCATACCCTCGTTTAACGTAATCTTTTGTCAGGACGAGCGTTAGGAGAAAACGTCTTGCAACCCCTTTCCACCGGTCCCCGGTTCTGCCGGAAATAGAAATGCCGCCCCACTTGACGCCACGCCCGCCGCACGTCTGGTAAGCTCCCCGCATCCGACGACCCCCACCGGGTTCCGCAAACTGTGATTTTCTCCCGGTCAGGGCCACGCTCCAGTAGATGCGGAACCAGCCGCAGCCGTCGATCTTGGCGGCCTCCTCCAGGTCCTTGGGGATGCCTTTCATCGCCTGACGCAGGAGGAAGATGGCGAACGCGTTGACCGCCAGGCAGTTCGGCACCCAGAGAGGGGCCAGCGTGTTGTACCACCCCAGGTACTTCCACGGCACCTTCAAGCCGGCGGCGGGGGTGTAGAAGCGATCGAGCGCCTGCTGCACCTTGGCGGTGTGCAGCTTCAGGGCCCCGGCGGGCGTGTCACCGTGGCTCCAGGCCAGGTCCTGGGCGTAGGCCTGCGCGTTCCACAGCTTCAGCCCCACCGGCGAGAGGGGCGGAACCGCGCCCCCGGCAAAAGGTCGATGTGGGTCTGGACGGCCCGGCGCCCCCGCTCGGGCATGGCGGGAATGTTCACGTAGGCGGCCAGTTGGACCTCGTTGAGTTTCTGGCTGGCGACGATCCGCGGAATGTACAGACGCCCCTGGGCCCGCTCGCGCTGGGCGTCGTGTTCGTTCATCACCATGCCGGCCTTCGACGATGCCGTTGAACCAGATGGTGACCTCGGTGACGTCGCCGGCGTGTTCGGCCCCGGGCTTGGGGTGCAGCCACCAGAGCACCACCGAAACCACGACCGCCGAAACCCAGAACCGCCACGTCCCCATCCCGACACTCTCCACCACCCCGACGCGTCAACGTCTTGACCCGGGGACATCGTGGGCCATCCGCGGATCCCGGTCAAGCACGACCAAGAAACTTAGACGTCGAAGGCAGGAATGGAAAATGGAGAATGGAGAAAGAAGACGACGTCTCGACCGCCTTCTTCATTCTCTATTCTCCATTCTCCACGTCGTGCGTGCCGCGCCTCGGCCTACGCCGGTGAGTCAATCGGCTCGACCATGTCCGGCGAGGTCTCCACCGAGATCGATTGACCGAGGATGTCCACGTTCAGAAACAGGCGCAGGGGCGCGCGCAGGTGAGTGACTACGCCTTCCACTCCCGTCAGCGGCCCGGCCATGATGCGTACCCAACGTCCCACTTGGACGCGTGGGTTCCGGGCGAACGGGGCATCGGCGCCTAGGACCCGCTGAATCTGCCGCAGTTCCGCCACCAGCCCGGCTTGATTAGGGACGTTCAGAATACTGACGATGCGGTTGGTCCTGAAGGCCGCCAGACGCTGCTCTTCCGTCGCGACGAAAAAAAGGTAGCCCGTGAAAACCGGCACGGTGGAGCGCGAGATGCGGTTCGTCGCGCGACTGCGGGTCACCCGTTGGCAAAGCGGCAAGTAGTGCGGGATGCGGATGCGGGTCAGGTCGGCGGCCAGCGCCTTCTCGGCCCGGGGGCGGGTGTGCGCCACCCACCAACGGCCGTCCGCGCATTCGGGCAGCGTCGCTGCCGCCGAGCCGCGGAGATCCTCGACTTGGCTGGCCATATCTTACGACCTCCCTCGTCTCGCGGACCTGCTCAATCCTCAATCCTCAATCCTCAATCCGCAACCACGCTCCTTGGGCTTGTGGCCCAAGGCCGCGCCAAGACGCATTGGGTCTGGCCAGAGTTTGTGGCAAAACGGGAGGGCGAGGCTCCTGCCGAGCCGCGCGATTCGGCTCACCAGGAGCCTCGCCCTCGCCAATCGCCGAGATTTGTGGCCACACCCGACGCATTCGTGTCCCGTCCGGTCGTCTTGACGAACCCGCTCGCATGGTCTACCATTCCCCCCGGAAAGCGCCCCCATCGTCTAGAGGCCTAGGATATCAGGTTCTCATCCTGAAGACAGGGGTTCGAGTCCCCTTGGGGGTAGTGACTTAACCTTGGCACCACGTTCCACGCCCGCCCCATCCGTTCCACTGTAAGCCGCGTCGCCGCCATTACTTACGTGCTCACCCGAGCCGCCCGGAAAGCGTATCGGCGAGGAATCGCGTTGACCGTTCGGGGCTGCTTTTGAACCGGAATCCGTGCAGTTTCCCGTGCAGTCGGCGCGGCCGTCATACGTGCCCGTGGCGCGGGCCGATTCGATCTCGGGCCGGTCATAGGTGGGTAGCTTGGCGATGGCGCTTTGGTGCGAGCCGCGGAACGCCTTAGCATACACGCCCAGTGTCATCATAGGTGAAGCGTGCCCGAGCAAGTCCTGAGCGGTTCGCACGTCCACGCCGGCCGCAATCAAGTTACTGGCGAACGTGCCCCGCAAACTGTGAAAGTCCGCGTACCGCCCCGAGTCATCGACGTAGGCCACGCCCGCCCGTTCCAGGTCGTGCCGAAGCATGACCACGATGTTCTCGGGACGCAGCAGCCGGAACACCGGGGCGTTAGGCAGCTTGCCGCGCAGGAACGTCCGCAACTCGCTCGCGGTCTCGGGCTTCAATGGAATGATGCGTTCCCGTCGGGACTTGGCCACGGGCGCCGGAACGGTGACTCCGGGGCGCGGGCCGGTCAACGTCAGATTCGCCACGGTCAGCGCCCGCAACTCGCCCGCCCGGCAGCCGCTTTCGACGGCCAGCCGATAGAGCCAGTACCGATGCTCGCCGGTCATCCCGAAGTGGTCCTCGCCCTTGCGGGCCGCTTGCAGAAGCCGGGCTACTTCGTCGGGTTCAAAAGCCCGTCGCCGGTGTCGTGGGTCCATCGCCGGGTCGGGCTTTGCGCTGTCCCGCAGGGGATTCTCGGGCAAGAGCCGCTCCCGGACGGCCCACGATAGAAATGCGTAGAGCGCCCCGTGGTAGTGCTTCAGGCTCTTGGAGCCGATGCCCTTGGAACGTACCCCCCGGGCTTCCAGGTCGCGGAGGCAGCGCCCGACCGCCGCCGGGGTGATGTCGCTGAACGTGCGGGCACTCATGCGGTCCAATAAGGTCTTGACGCGGTTGACCGTCTTTTGGACGTGCTCCGGCGTGGCGGGTCGGCCCTTTTGCTTGTGGGACGCCACGCCATCGCGTAGGGCCGTCGCGTAGGATTCCAGGTGCCCGGACAAAGGCTTGACCGCCGCCTCAGCGGTCTGGTTCAGCAATCCCCACCGGGCCAGCTTGCCCCGCAGCTTCGCCGGTAGCCCTTCCATGTAGCGGCGCAGATCGTCGGGCATGGGTTCGTGGGCCGCTCGGAGCCGGGCCAGCTTCTCCAGATTGCGGCCTAGCTCCTCGCTGGCGTCCCGCGAGAGATACCCGGGTACTTGCCGGACGATGCCCACGCCCCGCGTGGGGTCGGACCAGTCGGCAAAGGCCGCGGTGCAAGTCTTGCACTCCACCATCCGTCCGTCGGGTCGTTTGTAGGTTCGCTTGAACACGCTTGCCATTTCGCACCTACGCTTTCTTACGTCCCCCCACTATGGCGCCAAAGCCCATTGGCGGGCGCTTCGGCTCCGGTGGGGGAGCCATCAGCCTACGAATCGCGTCGAACACCACGCGGAATTGAGCGTCGTACTTCCTCTCCAGCGCATCCAGCTTGCGGGCCAAGTCGGCGTGCGAAGCGAGCATTTTCCGCAGGTGAATGAAGGCCCGGACCACGTAGATGCTCACCTGGACCGCGCGGGCCGAGTTGAGGAGATTCGCCGCCATGATGGTCCCGTGCTCGGTGAACGCCCACGGCGACACCGGAGAGAACTTGAGCCGTTGCAGGTGGTCACAAATTGTGACCACCTCAGCCTTCTCGGCCTTGGTGAGCTGAAACATGAAGTCGGACGGGAAGCGGCTCCGGTTCCGCTTCACGGCTTGGTTGAGCGCCTTGGTGGTGACGCCGTACAAGGCAGCCAGGTCCGCGTCCAGGATCACCCGGTCGCCGCGAATCACCACGATGGTCCGCTCGATCCGTTCCAGCGGTATGATGGCGTTAGCTTTGCCCACGTTCGGTCCCCTTGCGTTTGGGCAGGACGACGTGGATTCCGAAGAACGCCGCCAGCCGGTCGGCACAGTCCAGCCGCAAGCTTTGCTCACCTTGCACGAACCGCATGATGGACGCCCGTTTAAGCCCCGTGGCCCGCTCGATTTGCAGATAGGTCAAGCCGCTGCTGGCGAACATGCGCCGGAGTGCTTCGGTCATCGTCATGGGTACTGTCGCTTTTCTTCGGCTCATGGGGTTCACTATCGTAATAGCTATCACAAGAATCCGGCGTTGTCAAATCGCCCCCGCTTTTTTCATGCGCTTGAGGACTTCCCTCAGCGCTTCGGCCTCTGCCTCGCGTTCCACGGCCATGATGTCCTCACGTTCGCGGCGGTCGGAATCGTCCGGGGGGTCCAAAGTGCCTGTCGGGACTGGGCTAGAAAACAAGGGGGCAAGATCGTCCCGACGGTCCCGACGGTCCCGAACCGCGTTTTCGGGGGCGCTAAACAGGTTTTCTTCGGGACGGTCGGACTCCGCCACGGTCCCGACGGTCCCGCCCACGGTCCCGGCGGAATCCGCGTTTTCGCCGCTGTCCGGGGGATTGTGGGACTGTTGGGACCGTTGGGACTGTTCCGCCCCTACCTTTTCCAGCCGGATCATCTTGGCCCGTCGGCCACCAGGGAGTCGGTAGAACGACACGTCAATTCCCGACGCTCTCAGGTTGGGTGCTACTCGGCGGATTGCACTGCCCAGGGCGCGGGGTGATTGGGGCCAGCCGTGCTGCTTTCGCGTCTTTTCGTCGCTGTGCCGCTCGGTGCAAAGCTCCGCCAATAGTTCCCGCGCTGTACCGTCCCAACAGTCCCGACAGGCCATTAGCCCCAGCACCGGGCCGCCGATGGCCGCCGCCTCAATCGCAACTTCGTGGGCCGCCGCGCGGTTGCCGGAGTAGGCCGCCAGAAAAGCGCCCGGAGCCAAGCCAAACGCGGGTTCACACGCCGTCACCCACAATGCGAGGTCCGCCATGCGGGGGAGCCGTTCCAACCTCACGTCCGGCAAGTTGCGTACACCCGCGCTCACGGCGTCCAGGATCGCGCCCAAGATGCGGGGTTGCGCCTCCGCGAACTTCCCCCACAACTCCTCTTCGCTCCGTCGCCGGTCCTCTGGGATTGTCGGCAATGTCAGAATGATGGCACGATCCAATAGGTCGCCACGTGTTGCTAGCTCGTCGATTCCATTAAGCACGATGGGACGCATCGAATCAAAAAGAATCTCCTCCGCGTCTGTGTAAAGCTCCCTAGCCCCAAAACAAGCGAATACCGATGGCGTTTTTGTCCGGCGGGTACGCGGGCGAGTGCGCGCAGGGACCCTCGGTCTCGACCCGGGTTCGGGTC
>JBGPAW010000259.1:0-5815 GCA_041480905.1 Phycisphaerae bacterium | reverse complement strand
GTGTCTACGGGTGCGCACTCGAAAGGCCTCCTGGCAGAAGAGGAATGGTTTAGCATCTGTTCCACTGTAGCCAGCGAAACGAGACCTTTCGAGCTCTTTTTATCAAAACGCGCAAAAAATCACGCTTGATCAGGGGCTAGACTGGGGAACAGAGAGTCGATAAAGTCGCGCCGGGGTGCTCCATGACGATTTCGAAAGCGACCGGCCCGAGAACAACGCCGCCCCAGGCGAACGTGCATCGGCCGGCACGCCGACCTCTTCCACCGCACATCGTCATACCCCCGTTCTACCGACGCCGTCCGCTGGCCAGCGCCTTGGTCGTTATTCTGCTCCTCGGAGCGGTGGCAGACCGCGTGGGGGGCCGACGCCAGGGCGACGACTGCACCCGCTACCACGACCGGGTGTTTACCGTGGTCCACGTGCTGGACGGCGACACGTTCGACATCGACCTTCCCGATGGGCACTATCCGACGACCCGCATTCGCCTGTGGGGCGTGGATACCCCCGAGGTCGCCGGCAGCAAGGCGGGGGAGATGTACTACGGTCCTCAAGCTTCCACGTTTGCCAAGCAGACCTTGGCGAGTAAGCCGGTACGCCTGGAGTTGTCACCGACCAAGACACGCGACCTCTACGGCCGACTGCTGGCTTATGTGTACCTCCTCCCGGAGGGCGATTGCTTCAACGAACTCCTGCTCGACCAGGGCTATGCCTACGCCGACTGGCGGTTTACGCACCCGCTCAAGGACCGCTACAAAACGCTGGAGCAGCGCGCCCGCCGCCGCGGCGTGGGGCTCTGGGCCGGGGTGAAATTCGAGCAGATGCCCGCCTGGCGTCAGCGGATGGAGAAGGCGCTGGAGGCCAAGGAAACAATCCGCCCGGGCGAGATAACTCTCCCAAGGGAGGATTAGTGTCAAAAGTCTCCGGCCGGCGTCTATAGCTCGGTAGAGTGAAGACGGGAAAAGAGATTCCCCCGCTCGCCGCGTCGGCGACTGGCGACGCCGAACGGTTCGGAAAGACTATCCTCCTCTAGTAGGATCCCACCGGGCCGGGACCTGGACTGCGGTTTGGGCCCCGGTTCGGGTTTTTACGCCTCTGCTGATCCCAGAAAACAACCGGACCGCAACGGGTTTGCGGTCCGGGGTGAGGTGAAAACTTGCGGATGAGAGGAATCGAACCTCCACGCCCTTGCGGGCACAGGCTCCTGAAGCCTGCGCGTCTGCCAATTCCGCCACATCCGCGAAAGCTTGGCGTAACCTTGCGGTCCGGATGCCATCGAGGTGATCCACGCACCTCAAGAGCTAATGTAGCGTGTTACGCAGACCGCCACTTATCCGAACCGCGACCGTAAGGGAGCGGCACCACTTGGCCCCGTGGGCACCCGCTCCCTTACGGTCGCGGTTCTGCTCGCTTAGGCGGCGCCAACTCTGACACACTACACTAGGATAATGAGGGATCGCCCTTTGTCAACAGCCGCCTGCGCCCCACTTGGCAGAAACCCCTGCACAGTGACTCGGGTTTTTGCTCCCGTCTGATGTTTTTTGTTCCGCGCGGATACCATAGGCGACGGAGGTGCGGCTGTGGACCTATCTCCGAACCAACGCGATTCCGAACGCGACCCGACGGGTGGGGAAGAGCCGACCCCACCCACCGGCGCGGCTTCCCGGGAATGGGTCTTTCTCGGCATCATTTTACTGGGGGGTTTACTCCTGCGGGTGGGGTACCTG
This sequence comes from Phycisphaerae bacterium, assembly GCA_041480905.1. Lineage (GTDB taxonomy): Bacteria > Planctomycetota > Phycisphaerae > UBA1845 > UBA1845 > JAAEQG01. Next base: position 4,091 of record JBGPAW010000259.1, on the reverse strand, counting down.
CGCGAACTGCTGGACAAGCCCGATTATGCCGCCCCCGCGGTGGACGCCAGTTTCCACGATTATTGGGCCCGAGGCTTGGCGACCGGGAACTGGCGACCGCCTTTCGAGATGCCCGATCCCCTGATTCGCCAGACCGCCTACCTCCGACCGCCCGGCTATCCGTACTTCCTGTCGCTGGTCTACACGCTGTTCGGCACCGGGTATCTGGCGCCCCGCCTCGTCCAGATGGGACTGGGGCTGCTGAACGCCGCGCTGGCCTTTCTGTTTGCCCGCCGATGGTTCGGGTCCGGTGTCGGGCTCGTCCTGGCGGCCTTCATGGCGGGCTGCTGGATCTTCATCTACTTCGAGGGTGAGTTTCACACGCCGGTGTTGGTGATCTATCTGCTCTGGTTGCTGGTCTACCTCGCGGGGGTTTGGGCCGATAGGCTCCACAGCCACTATGCGTGGGCGGCGGGCCTGCTTCTCGGGATCACCGCGTTAGTTCTACCTAACGTGCTGGTTTTTCTACCTGTTTTGGTGGGATGGTGCTGGTGGGTGGCGCGGCGCCGTGGCCGGTGGCGTGCTTTTAGCCTGGCCGCGGTGGGGTTGGCGGCGGGAACCGGGCTGGCCGTCGCGCCAGCCACGATCCGCAACTACCGCGTGGCGCACGACGGGGTGCTGATTTCTGCCAACACAGGCGTCAACCTGTACATGGGCAACAACGAAACCGCCACCGGCGTGGTCTCCGACCGCATTCCCGGGATCGGAGACTTCAGGACTTGTTACGACTACCCGGCCCTGGTCCGTAATCTGGAGCGTAAGTTGGGTAAGTCGCTCAAAGCCTCGGAGGTGTCGGCCTATTTTGTCAGAGACGCGGTCCGCTTCGTGCGGGAGCATCCCGCCGACTTCCTCAAACTGACCGCGAAGAAGGCGTTGCTGTTCTGGGGGCCGCAAGAGATCACCCACAACAAGGTGATCCGTTACGAGCGCACGTCTTCGGAGGTGCTCAGGAACATCCCGGGCAACTTCTCGCTGGTGGTCGCGCTGGCGGTTGTGGGGGCCGGGCTGTTGTTCGCCGAACACCGCGCGCGAAAGAGGCATAACGATCCCGCAACGCCCTCCGCCCGAAGATCATGGGAGCTGGCGGTGTTGCTGATGGCGTTCATTGCGGTTTTTTTCCTGTCCGTGCTGCCGTTTTTCAGTTCCGCGCGCTACCGTGTTCCGGTCATCCCCCTTCTGCTTTTGTTCGCGGCCTACGGGGTTTGCCGCGTGGGCGGGTTCCTCAAGAACCGAGCCTTCGGGCGTGCGGTGTGCTGGGCGGGCGTCGGAGCGATCCTGTATGCTGGCCACCTGCGGGCGGCAGCCTGGGAGCCCGGCGGCGAGCGCGACCTGGCCAAATGGCACTATGACCGGGCGGTGGCCTATGGCCTGACGGGACGAACCGAAGGCGCCATCGACGAGTACCGGGCGGTGCTCACGCAGATGCCCGAAAACCCCCACGCCCATTTGGGACTGGGGGTGGCCCTCGCCAAGTTAGGCGAGACCGACGCCGCAACGGAACATTTCAACGAGGCGCTGCGCCTGTGGCCGGAGTACGCCGAAGCCTACTTCAACCTGGGCATCACGATGGAACGTCAGGGACGGATCGACCAAGCCATCGCTTACTACGCCAAGGCGCTGCAGTACCATCCGGACTACCTTGAGGCCCATTACAATCTGGGTAGCTTACTGGCGGGAAGGTCGCGGCTGGATGAGGCTATTCTCCACTACGGCGAAGCCTTGCGGATCAACCCCGAATTCGCACCGGCGCACGTCAATTGGGCGGTGGCGTTGTTCGAGCAGGGCAAACTCGACGAGGCGGGCGAGCACCTCCGGCAAGCGGTGTGGCTTGACCCGCTCAATCCCCAGACGCACTGCAATCTAGGTATCGTTCTGAGCCATCAAGGCCGCTGGGAGGAGGCGATCCGCGAGTATCAAACCGCTTTGCGGCTCGATCCCTATTACGCCACCGCCCGGGCCGCCCTCGCGAAGCTCCAGGAGACCCCAAAGTAAAATGCGCGGCATCAGAACGAGAGGGGCGTTCCGGTACTGGCGTGGCGGAGGAAATGTGTTATTGTTGGACCTGATCCCATGAGACGGCTCGAGGCCGAACCATGAACGCCGCCACCGCCGAAAAGCTTCTGGCCTTTGCCCGGAACGTGGTCCGGGCCGAGGTGACGCCCGGTCGGCCGGTCGAAAAGCCTCGTGACCTGCCCGACCTGCCCCACGGCGGAGCGTTCGTCACGCTGAAGAAACGCAGCCGGTTACGCGGGTGCATGGGTACCTTCGCCCCGCGAGGAACGCTGGTCGAGACGATCGAGTCGGTCGCCTGGTCGGCCGCCCACGATCCCCGGTTCCTGGACTGTCCGGTGGCGCCGGGCGAAATGGCCGACCTCCGCATCGAGATTTCCATCCTCAGCGAACCGCAGCCGACCGACCACCCGGAGAGCCTGGAAATCGGGCGGCACGGGATTTGGATTCGGCGAGGGCCGGCCTCGGGCTGTTTTCTGCCCCAGGTCGCCACCGAACGGAACTGGTCGGCTGAGGAATTCCTTTCCAACTGTTGTTCCATGAAAGCCGGCTTGGCCCCCCAGGCTTGGAAAGACCCCGAGACGGAGGTCTTGCTCTTCACCGCCGAGATTCTCGCGGAAAGGGACTGAGAGCGGTATGCGGGAGAGCCGGATCCTGGCGGTTGCCCACGTCGAGTTGCAGACCCACGCCGGGCGGGAAGAAGCCTTGCGCTGGTTCTACAACGAGCTGATCGGGCTGGAGGTGGTCGACGAGCCGTCGCATACGCCGCCGCGTCTGCGTTTCCGCTCAGCGGAGTTGGAGCTCCGCTACAGCTTCGTACCCGCGCCGAACATCGATGAAATCGCGCACCGGGTGACCTTGCTGGTCGGTTCGCTGCGCGCGGCCCGCAAGGCGCTGGAGCAGGCCCGTATGGCCTACACGCCGATCACCGGCACCGCCTTCACCGATCGCTTTTTATCTTTGGTGGATCCCGGGGGCAACCGGGTGGCCGTCCGGCAGACGTGGCGGCTGGTCAGTTAGGGCGGAAACACCGCCTCTTTTTTCGGGTGTGGCCATAAGTTTTGGTAAATTGGGAGGGCGAGGCTCCTGCAGAGGCGTGTTATACGGCATTGGGGGTATTTTGCGGATCAATATAAACAATGTTCATACCAGCCTCAAATCGGCAGAAGAAACTGCTACGCTTCTTTAAGATCCCCCCGGGCATTTCCGCAGGAGCGGCTGGCTGGGAGATTGCGGGGATCATGTCCAACGAAGAATGCCGAGAGCGGTGGCGTCGATACCTCTACTTCACAAAGGATTTTGATTCCGACTCCGATCAGTTGAAGCCGTTCGATGAAGCGGACTTGGAATCCCTCGAGGTGCCAGACGGTTGGAGCGATTCTGAGGCCGTTCAGCAGTTCAAAGATGAATTAGTCGCCGCCATCCTGGAGGACGAATCTCCTTTTGATCGTCCTCAACCACGGGTTGTTTTCAAAGGTCGTTCATTCATATTCACCGGCAAATTCTCTTACGGAACCCGAGGAGCTTGCCAGGAAGCGGTCATCGCCCGGGGCGGTTCTGCACCGAACAAGCAATCCATTTCGCGGCTACTCGACTATCTTGTAATCGGCGAGGAAGGCAGCCATGCCTGGAAAAAGGGTTCGTATGGCAACAAGATCGAAGCTGCCATCCTGTCTCGTCGAGATTATGGTTCGCCTGCTATCATCTCTGAGGAACACTGGACCAAGGCGCTACGGGGAGACTAACCAAAGGGATCAACCGGACCGGAAACCACCCGGCCGGGTGGCCCACCTCCTTTGGAGGTGGGGGAGCGATTCCCATCGTTTGTACGGGCACGTCACCTCGTCTGGTCAGGCGGTTCGAGGGAATCCTTCCCCCAGATCCAAAGGACTTGGGCCACCCGTCATTATTCCTTGACGGACCCTAAGTGCTCTGGCTCGTAAGTTCGGTGACGTATTCATGGTGGCGTTCAGGCAACGGCCTTTCGCTGACGCTCCTCGCGTCGAGCGAGTTCGACAAGGAGTTCGTCCAAGTCCGTCCGC
>JBGPAW010000258.1:0-5827 GCA_041480905.1 Phycisphaerae bacterium | reverse complement strand
GGTGGTAATGTTGGGCGAAGCGGTGGGCCTCATCGCGGATCTGCTGCAAGAGGCGCAGGGCCTCATGGTTCCGCGGCAGGCGGATCGGGCTGTTCCTCGCCTGGATGTAAACCTCCTCCTCGCGCTTGGCCAAGGAGATCACCATCGGCGGGCGCAGGTTCATCTCGCCGAAGGCCTCCAGCCCGGCGTGGAGCTGGCCGAGGCCGCCGTCGATGAGAATGACGTCGGGGTAGAGTTCCTCCCCCACCGCGGCGTAGCGATAGCGCCGTTGGAGCACTTCGCGGATCATGGCATAGTCGTCCTGCCCCTCGACGGTCCTGATGCGGAACCGCTTGTAGCCGGCCTTGAACGGCTTGCCGTCGATGAAACACACCAGGGCGCCGACCGACTCGCTGCCCTGCAAGTTGGCGATGTCCAGCCCTTCGATGCTGCGCGGCGGCTGCTCCAGCTCCAGCAGCTCAGCCAGCTTCTCCAGTCCCTTGGCCGGATCGACGAAGAACACCTCCGGCTGCACGTTCTCCTGCACGTCGCCCGAAAGCGACAACGACTCGATGGCCTTGATCCGGTCGCGCAAGACGGCGGCGTCCTCGAAATGGAGGTCTTGGGCGGCCTGCTCCATCTCCTTGGTCATCTGGCGGATGACCACCGAGCGCTTCGAAGCCATCAGACGCTTGAGCCGGTCGGTGTCTTTCTTGTAGTCCTCTTGGGTGACCAGGGCCGCGCAGGGCGCGGTGCAGCGGTCGATGGCGTGCAGCAGACACGGGCGGAAGAAGCGGCGGGATTCGTTGCCTTCGCGGATGTCCAGTTCGCAGGTGCGGTACTTGAAGACCTTCTGCAGGGCGTTCATCGCGTCGCGGGCGGCGGCGGGGGAGGTGAAGGGACCGTAGAGCTTGCTGCCCTTGAGCCGCGGGGTGCGCGTGACGTACACGCCGGGGAAGTCGTCGCCGGTGGTAATCTCGATGTAGGGGAAGGTCTTGTCGTCGCGGAGCTGGGCATTGAAATACGGCTGAATGTCCTTGATGAGCCGGGCCTCTTGCAGCAGGGCGTCGACTTCGGTCTCGCAATCCAGGAAGTCGATGTCATCGACCATAGCGACCATACGAGCGATCTCGGGGCCGCGGGTGCTGAGCAGGTCGGCCGACGGCTGGAAGTAGCTGCCCACGCGGGCGCGCAGGTCCTTGGCCTTGCCGACGTAGAGGACGACGCCCTGCCGGTCCTTCATCAGGTAGACGCCCGGCGTCTTGGGGAAGCAGGCGATCTTCTCGCGCAGCGCTGCGATCTTCTGGTCGGCATTCATCGGCAAAGGGTTCTTGGCGACCCCAACATGAGCTGTACGCGGAAAGGCGCAACAATGCGGAACGCTGTGTGCCGGGCGCAGCACGGTAACGTGCGCCATGCCGTCCCGTACCCAAACGAGGTTTAAGCCAAGGTGGCGCGCTCAAGAGCTGCGGTGCGAACGAAGTCGGATATACCCTTGAATCCCACGCGCCGGGCGAAGTCCTCCAGCGTGAACTTTTCGTCCGAGGTGAGCCGGACATTGATCTGAGCTTCCCGCAGGCCGCGTCGCGCCGGCGCTGGCGGACGCCGCCCGGAGGCGATCATCGTGGCTGCGGCAAACGTGAGGGCTTTCTGCACTGAGCTGACGCATTCCTCCACGGTGCGTCCTTCAGCTAGCACCCCGGGAAACTCGACGGAACTCCCGATGTACCCGCCTCGGCCGTCGGCCTCCAGAATGAGGCGGTACTCGGCGGCTAGTTTCTTCGCCCGGTTCCAAATCGCAGGTTCGAACGGCGCTTTTGGATCGCCCCGCCTACTCTCCGAGTTCTCTTTGGATTCTCTCGAATATCGCACGGTTCACCGTCCTGTTCTGTACCTCCACTAGGCGAGGTAACGCATCTTTATCGACCGTATTCCAGAAAACGAAATATGGGGGCCATCTTTCCTTCAACACCCACCCATGAGCCTCCAAGAACTCCAGCACCTGCGAAAAAGGAACCCGATCCTGTTCGCCGCTCGCCGTCCCCATACGCACCCGCCGTTCGTCTCTCGCCTGCCGCTCTCGGGTCTACCGCTGACTTTCGTGTCCTACTATACAAGGGTGCCACCCGAGCAATCCAGTAAAGTATACTCCAAGCTATACATAAAAGCAATCCTACGCAATTATTTTCTTGTTGCGTGCAATGTTATTTTTCATCGTTGCGTACAATCCATCCCTTTTAGCCTGGGGTGGGCCTTCAAGCTTATGGGTAGTTCAGCCCTAATCTATGGTGCAACAATAGATTGGGACCGCCATGCCCAGCTTGCACTCTGGTGTTCAGCGGAGGTCAGCATGCCACTGCGTGTTCTACCGTGAGGCCGCAAACCGGAGTTGCGTACGACACTGTGTGGGCATGCCGGTTCACCAGACGGCTCGGCCATCTCCCTTTAGAGCGGCGGCGCGGTAAGCGTGAGCATCCAGCGGGGAATTCCACCGGTCCCTCGCCTCCTCGACTCCTGCTGGTCTTGTCCCAAGCGACTCTCCAAGCGTATGATCAGATGTGGTGAGATGCGGTCTTGTATACTTGTGACGGGGCTCGAATCGCTGGTTTCGTCTGCGTCCTCAAGGCGTGGGTGAGCTCCCGGCCGTGGCATCCCCCCAACCGAGCGGTGCTGGCATGCAAAACGACGAACAGTTTGACTTCCAAAAGGAGATGGCCGACATCCTCGCCATCCCTGGGGTTTCGAAGAAGAAGATCGCCGAGTGGGCCGGCGTCGACCCCAGCAGCGTAACGAGGTGGCATCAGGGCGCGGAACCTTCCGACCCCGTAGGCATCCTTAAGCGTATCATGCCGCATGTCGAACAGGCGCGTGCTGCGGTCGCGTCGGTTCAGCGGACCGAGGTGGAGTCGTGGAGGTCGCTTTACGGCGAGTTGCCTCCGGGGGTGCGAGAGTACGTCGATAAGACCGGCCTGCTTGCCGGAGTGTATACGGTGATCGCCTCCTGGATCCCGTCGTCAAAACGCGCGAACGAGTGCGACGTGGTCATCCTCCGGTATTTCGAGAACGTGTGGGCCGACATGTCCAGGCGTATCTACAATGTCGGCGATCAAGCGCAGATCGTGGTCTTGTCAACCGCCGCTGATGCGCCCAGGTTCGATCAGGAAACACCGGTGGGCAGGATCGTCAAAGTTAAGATCGCCGTCGACCAAGAAGTCGGTAGGTCCGTGGCACGCCTGCACATCCAACTCAATCTGGAGGATTTTCCCTATCGCAACGACTCCATCGGGTTCATCGACGGCTTTGGGTACCGTTTCCGCGCCACCAGGGCAATCGTGTCCAAGCGGCTGTACGAGAAGCAAACGAACGATTTCCTGGGCGCCCCTAGCCCCATCCCCTGCCGACGACTCAACCTTATTGCGTGCGTCCCCAGGTCGTGTGTCCGGGGGTCGCCCTGCGCGTTGAGTTCCAGCAATCGAAGCATGATGAAAGTGCTCATGGAACTGGACAACGCGGAACCCGATATGCTGGAGTCAATGCTCTGGCCTCGGGGGCAGCGATATGACATGTCGAGCGCTCCTGATGCTCCGCTGAAGGCGGTCCCGCGTATTTCCAGCATGATAGAAAACCTTCCGCACTCGTTGCGCCAAGCCCTCAACCAACCGGCCGATGCAACTGGAACTGATGAAACGATCCAAGACGTGCTGTGCAGTGCTGAGTCAGCATGCTTCCTACTTGACCTTTACGCCCCTCATCCCTCGCTTACGCATATCATCGTGTGGCGCCTCCCGCACTCCGAGGAATGACCTGCTGTTGGGTACTTGCCTCGCCACGGCGATTCCCAGGACCCCCTCTGCCATCCGAACTTCGAACTGGGTAATCTTCCTGCTCGGCGTGGGCAGCAGGGAATCTTGGGATCGCTTGCCGCGTGGGTTGGCCCAGGCCTAATAAATTCGATGCGCATCCTGGTAGTGGAAGACAATCCGAAGATGGCCCGGTGCATCCGCAGTGGCACACCCGCAAGTTCCAGGGCGGCGGGGCACCAGGCTCGTCTGGAGGCCGACGAGGAGCACCAGGACGGTCACGCCAGCCAACGTCGGCGGTAGAAGAACAGGAGCATGGCGACGATTACCGCCACCATGACGACCCAGACCAGCACGTAACCCCAGTACCAGTGCAACTCGGGCATGTTCCAGGGTGATGCCTGGGTGTCGAAGTTCATCCCGTAGATGCCGACGATGAAGGTCAGCGGCATGAAGATCGTCGAAATGACCGTCAGCACCTTAACAATCTCGTTGGTCCGCTGGCTCACGCTCGAAAGGTACACCTCGGTGATGCCCGACGAGATGTCCCGGTAGCTTTCCACCAGGTCCACGATCTGGATGGTATGATCGTGCACGTCGCGCAGGTACACGCGGGTCTCGTCCGAGATCAGGGGCGTCGCGTCGCGCAACAGGGTGTTGATCGCGTCGCGCAGCGGCCAGATCGCCCGCCGCACCGTCAGCATGTCCCGCTTGACCGCATGCACCCGCGGCATCACGTTCGCCGCCGGCCCGCCCATCACGTCGTCCTCCAGGGCATCCAGCCGCTCGCCGCAGTCCTCCAGCAGCGGAAAGTAATGGTCCACGATCGCATCGAGCAGGGCGTAGACCAGATGGTCGGGGCGGGCGGCCCGCGACCGACCCCACCCCGCGCGAATCCGCGCCCGCACGGGTTCCAGGCAATCCGGCCCGGGCCACTCCCCAAACGTCAAAACGAACCGGTCGCCCAGAAAGAAGCTGATTTGCTCCGTCACCCACGACTTCTCCGGGTCCGGCATGCGGGCCACGATGAAGTAGTAGCTGCCGTAGGACTCCGCTTTGGCCCGCTGGTGTACGTGGACCACGTCCTCCAAGGCCAGACGGTGCAGCTTGAACAATTGTCCGAGCTGACAGATCATTCCCGCGTCCCCCACGCTCTCCACGTGGACCCAGGTGACCGGGTACCTCTCCAGCAAGGGCGGGATCTCCCGCGGATCGTCGATGCGCAGTTCCACGTGCTCCTGGGCGTCGTACGCGATCAGGTGCAGGTCACAGCGCGGCGCGTTCGGGTCCGGCACGATGGTCCCCGGCGGTGCCCCCGGTTCCGTGCGATGCTGAAAACGGGCCTTGCTCTTGCGTCGTTTCGTCTTCGTCCCCATGACCATTCTCCCAGCTCCGGGCTCAGGTACCCCCGGATGCCCGACCCTAGCCCGGATTATTCCAGCTTGCCTCTGTTTTACGACCTCCTTGCATGGTCCGCGAGCGCGGACCCTACAAAACTTTGGACTGCGGCGGCTATGACGCCGCTTTCCTGCTTGCCACCTGTAGGGCAGGCGATTCGCCTGCCTGCCTTGTCGGCACGTCGGCCTGGTCCTCCGGTGTATGCTTTCGGCAGGCCAACGGCCTGCCCTACCGCTACGGCGTGGGCGGCAGGTCGGAGGTGTCGTCGGTGCCCGCGTCGGCGCCGGACAGGAGCTGGTCGTAGGGCACCAGTTTGAACGCGTCGCGGTCGGGCAGGCGGCCTGGATGAGCGTGCTGGTATGCGATGTATGGGTCGCCGACGCAGCGGGGGCCGGGTATCTCTTGCCCGGTCTCGTCGATCTCCCAGTCAACGCCACTCCACACGGTGTCCGTAATCTGTACGCTGGCCCCCACCGTGACGGTTCTGTTCGGATCACCCACTGTGGGCGGAGCGAGGGTTGCCGCAAAACCACCCGCCGGCAGGAGGACGCAGTACCACGCTGGACTGAGCGGGTCTTCGCCCGGCGTTGTGTGCAAGAAGTTGTGCAGGATTATGCCGCGCTCAGGCCGGATCGCAAACACCACGTATG
>JBGPAW010000257.1:0-5832 GCA_041480905.1 Phycisphaerae bacterium | reverse complement strand
CCCCGACCTGGCTGGCATGCGCGGGGCGCTCGTGGTCGAGGCGGGCGCCGAGTTCGCCAGCGTGCCGATCGACGGCACGCGGTGCCGCTTTCGCTCCTGCTGGCCGGTGATCCTCCGCCCGTGGACGTTACGCGCGGTCCGCCTGGAAACCGCCTTGGCCAAACCGGTCCGCCTGGCCCTGGTCTTGCAGACCGTGGGCACTGTGCAATTGGCGGACCTAAAACTGGGTTCGGTCCGGCTGCACTTGGCCGGCGACGCGGCGACCGCCTTCGCTCTCTACCTGTTGCTGGCCGGTCACGTGGATTATGTCACGGTCAGCGACGGTTCTTCGCGGCACGACCGTGGCGAGGAACGGCTGGACGCGGCCCACGTGACGGCGGGCGGTCTGGACCGGGCGGAAGGGGTGCTGCCCTACCCGAAACATGCGTTCCCGGGCTATCGGTTGCTCCAGGAGTACTTTGCCTTCAAGGAGCGGTTCCTGTTCGTGGATGTTCACGGACTGGACCGGGCGGTCGGCAAGCTGGGACTGGAACAGACCCTCGAGGTGGCTTTTACCTTCAACCGGCGGCTGGAGACGTTTCCCCTGGTGGCCCGAGAGAACATCCGGCTACACTGTGTACCGGTCATCAACCTGTTCCGCCAGGCGGCTGACCCGATTCGGCTGCGGCATGACCGGGTGCAGTATTTGATCCAGCCGGCCAAATCGGGCGTCGCCGACCGCCGGCACGCCGAAGTGTATTCGGTCGACGGCGTGTACGGGCTCAATCGGGCCACGCAGTTGGAAGGTCGGCTGTACCAACCGTTTCATTCGTTCACCCATCTGACGACGGGCGATCCGCTGGCGGGCGCGTATTACCAGACCCACGTAACCCCCAACGTCCTCGGCGGTCCTCGACGGCTGGGCACCGACACCTACGTCTCCTTCGTGTCCGGGGCCCCCGCGGGGCAGATGCCGGAGGAGGAAACCATCTCCCTGGATTTGACCTGCACTAACCGTCACCTGCCCGCTGAGTTGCGGGCCGGCGACGTCTGTGAGCCGACCGACACCTCGCCATCGGGGGTCCAGTTCCGCAACCTCGTCAAACCCACGGCCACCATCAGCCCCCCGTTGGGCAAGGGGTTGCACTGGCGCCTCCTCGCGCATCTGGCGTTGAACTACGTTTCGCTGACCGACGCGGAACGGCTGCGCGAGCTGCTGCGGGTCTATGACTTCCAATCCGAGGACGACGTCGAGAAGGCCCGGGCGCACCAGCGTCTGCTTGAGGGGATCGTCTCCGTTCGCACGCGGTTCCAGGAGCGGATGGTGCGCGGGGCGCCGCTCCGCGGTCTGCAAGTGGAGATGGAGCTGAACGAAGACTGCTTCGCGGGGGAGGGCGATGCCTATCTCTTTGCGCGCATCCTGGACCGGTTCATCGGCTTGTACGTGACGCTCAACGCCTACAGCCAACTCACGGTGCGGTTCACCAGGAGCGGGCAGACGACCGCATTCCCCCTGCGGTGCGGCGAACAGATGACGCCCGCGGAATCGAGACCTGACTATGCGTACCTCGCTTGAGTCCGCCATCCCTATGCTGCGCACAGGCCCTTTGCGGGACCGTCTGCTCACCCGCGGGTGGGAGTTCGACTTCTTTCAGGCGGTCTGGCTGCTGGAGCGTTACGGCGGTGGGCGGACCACGGTAGGCGGGCGTGGTCCGGTCGCGGAAGAAGCGATCCGGTTTCGCCCGGACGTATGGCTGGGGTTTCCGCCGACCGACGTGCGTCGGATCACCCCCAGCCGCCGCGCCGAGGGCGACGATCCCCTCTACTGCGTCGAGGTGACCTTCCTGGGGCTCTACGGGGTCAGCACGCCGCTTCCGCTGCACTACGCGGTGGAGATGCTGCGGAGCGTCGAACCGGACGATACGCTGGCCCGCCAACCGGCTCCAGAAGTCCCCGCCCCTGTGCCGGCCCCGGTGGACCTCGACTCCGCCTCTACCCCCGGCCGTGATTTCCTGGACATCATTCACCACCGCCTGACCTCGTTGTTCTACCGCAGTTGGACGAAGTACCGGTACTACGCGACGTTCGGCATGCCGGACCGGGACCGCATTTCCGATTACCTGCTCCTGCTGATCTGCTGTATGCCGAGTTACGATCGGACGGTGCTGGGGGTGTCGCCGATTCGCTTGCTCCGCTACGCCGGGTTCCTGACGCAGCACCCCAAGTCGGCGGTGGCCCTGGAAGGTCTGTTGTCCGACTACTGGGGCGGGTTGCCCGTGCGGATCGAGCAGTGCGTGGGGCGGTGGGTGCCTCTGGCGGCGTCGGACTTGAACCGGTTGGGGGCCGCCAACAGCCGCTTGGGCGTGGATCTGACGGTCGGGGAACAAGTCTATGATCTGAGCGGGGCGTTTGACATGGCCCTCGGCCCCGTGGACTGGGCGACGTACCTTTCGTTCCTCCCTGGGCAAGAGGGTTTTCAGCAAACGCGGGCTCTGGCGCGGTTCTACTGTGCGGACCCGTTGTCTTTTACTCTCACGCTGGAATTATTCGCCGGCGAAATACCCGAGATGCGGTTGTCGTCCGATGCCGAGGCCGGCCGGCTGGGGTTCACCAGTTGGGTGCGGACGTACGCATCACCCGAGACCGCGGTGACCTTTGTCACCGCCGGAGCAGATGCCTGACCATGGCCACCATACCCAAAGCCGACGATCTCCGCCGACTGATCGCCCGTTGCGACGCGGACTGTCTGCGGTACTTTCAGGGGGCGACCGCGCTCTGTACTTCGCGGGCCCACTACGAAATCACCCCGGACCACCTGTTGATGAGGCTGCTGGACGACACCACTGGAGACGTGACCCAGATTGTCAATACGTTCCGGGTGGATCGCGCCCCCTTGCGGCGGGCTCTGCAGCGTATTTTGGATGAACTGCCCACCGGCCACCGCGGCAAGCCCGCCCTATCCCCCAAGCTCGTGGAGCTGTTCCAGGCGGCGGCGGTGATGGGCGAAGAGTTGGGTTTCGAGCAGATCCGGTCTGGTTTGCTGCTGCTGGCCTTCGTGCTCAACCCCGGACACACACGCGTCGGGGAGCACACCCCGGAATTGGATCGCATTGACGTGGACCAACTCCGCGATCACTTCCACGATATCGTGCTGGGGCCGGCCACGGCGCCCGGCGCGGGCGAAGGGGGGCGCCCCGGCACCCCCGGCGGTCCGGTCGGCGGCGGAGCCCTCGAACAGTTCACCGTGGATTTGACCGCCAAGGCCCGGGCCGGCGAGATCGATCCGGTGTTCGGACGCGATCACGAAATCCGCCAGATGATCGACATCTTTGCGCGGCGGCGGAAGAACAATCCCATCCTGGTGGGCGAGCCGGGGACGGGCAAAACCGCCATCGTCGAGGGACTGGCCCTGCGGATCGCCGAGGGCGACGTCCCCCCCACCCTCAAGGGCGTGAAGCTGCTCAGCCTGGACCTGGGACTGCTCCAGGCGGGGGCGAGCATCAAAGGGGAGTTCGAGAACCGGGTGAAGAACGTCATCCGGGAGATCAAAGCCAGCACGACGCCCATCGTCAGCTTCATTGACGAGGCGCACATGCTGATCGGCGCGGGTGGACAGGCGGGGAGCGGTGATGCCTCGAGTTTGCTCAAACCGGCCCTGGCCCGCGGAGAGCTGCGCACCTGCGCCGCCACCACGTGGGCCGAGTACAAGAAGTACTTTGAAAAGGATGCCGCCCTCGAACGGCGCTTCCAGTTGGTCCGCTGCGACGAGCCCGCCGTGGAAGACGCGGTGGTGATGTTGCGGGGGTTGAAAGACCGCTACGAGAGGCACCACAAGGTCTTCGTGCTCGACGAAGCCGTCACGGCGGCGGTGTCGCTCTCGCAACGCTACATCAGCGGGCGCTTCCTGCCGGACAAGGCGGTGGATCTGTTGGATACGTCCGCGGCCCGCGTGGCGGTCGGCTTGGGCACACGCCCGGCGGCGTTGGACGACTACGACCGTCGGCTCTGCAACCTGGACACCGCCATCACCGCCATGCGCCGTGATCGAGCCGGCGGCGTCGGCATCGATGAGCATGCCCTGGACGAAATGGAGAGCAGCCGCGCAGCGCTGGTCGAGGAACGCGCGAAACTGGAGGAGCGCTGGCAAGCGGAACTCGCCGCCGTCAACCGAATCCTGGAGCTTCGCGCCCAGCTTCAGTCCGCCGGGAAAGAGAAAGAGCAAGAGAAGGAGCCGCCCGCGGATGAGACCGGACTTCGCCGGCAGATCGACGAGGCCATCGCCGCTCTGCGGGCCATCCAGGGTGAGAAGCCCCTGGTCCACCCGCAGGTGGACGCAGGGGCGGTCGCGGCGGTGGTCTCCGACTGGACCGGCATTCCCGTGGGCAGCATGGTCAAGGATGAGATTGCGGCGACGCTGCACATGGAAGATCGCCTGCGGCAGCGGGTGGTCGGGCAGGACCACGCCCTGGCGATCATCTCCCAGAAGCTGCGGACGGCCCGCGCCGGAATCGGTAACCCGGCCCAGCCGATGGGCGTGTTCATGTGCGTGGGGCCCAGCGGGGTGGGCAAGACCGAACTGGCCTTGGCGGTGGCGGACCTGCTGTTCGGCGGGGACCAGTTCCTGACCACCATCAATATGTCCGAGTTCATGGAGAAACACACCGTCTCGCAGCTCAAGGGCTCGCCGCCCGGATACGTGGGCTACGGTGAGGGCGGGGTGCTGACCGAGGCGGTCCGGCAGCACCCGTATTCGGTGGTGCTGCTCGACGAGGTGGAAAAGGCCCACCCCGACGTCATGAACCTGTTTTACCAGGTGTTTGACAAGGGGATGCTGGCCGACGGCGAGGGGCGGGTCATCAACTTCAAGAACACGGTCCTCTTCATGACCAGCAACCTGGGCACGGACGTGATCCAGGCCATGTGCACCTCGGGTGAGGCGGTCGACCCGGTGGCCCTGAAGGAGGCGATTTACCCGCACCTGCGCGAGCACTTCAAGCCGGCCCTGGTAGCCCGGACGACGGTCATCCCCTTCTTCACCCTGGGTCCGGAGATACTGAAGTCGATCGCCCGCATGAAGCTGGGCAAGGTGGGCAAGCGCCTGGCCGATGCTCACAAGATGGCGTTCCGCGTGGACGATTCCGTCTACGAGCGCATCGCCGCCCAGTGTACGCAGGTGGACGTTGGGGCCCGGAACATCGACCATATTCTCGACCAGACCGTACTGCCGGAGTTGTCGCGTCGGCTCCTCGAACGCCTCGGCGAGGACACCCTGCCGACGGCGGTCATCATGGGCACCAACGAGGCCGGGGAGTTCACCTACGCGTTCGCCGACGGCGCCGGACCCGGACCGGACACGGGAGCAGCCGGAGGACCGGCCCATTCAGGAGCCTAGCTCATGGCACTGATTCGAGATCTTAGCAGAGCTCAACTCGCGTTTCAGGTCTCCGGACTGGATCTGGACCTGTTCGAGGTCAACCGCTACCGCGGGACGGAAGGGCTTTGCCAACTGTACCGGTTCGAGATCGAACTCTCCTCCGCCGAGACGCAGGTGGCCTTCGATAGCATCGTCGGAAAACCCGCGGTGCTGAGCATCAACACCGCCCAGGAGGCGCGCTGGTTCCACGGCATCGTCAGCCGCTTCGAGCTGACCGGCGAAACCGCCGGCCAAGCGTACTACCGGGCGGAGCTGGTGCCCGGGGTCTGGCTGCTGACCCATCGCCATAACTCGCGCATTTTCCAGCAGAAGACGGTGCCGGAGATCATCACCGACATGCTCACCAAGGGTGGGATCGCGGGGGACTGCTTCCGACTCGGCTCGCTCCAGCGCACGTACACCCCCCGCGAATATTGCGT
>JBGPAW010000256.1:0-5859 GCA_041480905.1 Phycisphaerae bacterium | reverse complement strand
GCGATGTATTCCGGGGTCATCAGCAGGGGGGCTTGGAAGCCCAATCGGCATAGAGCAGCCCCTTGGGCCCCCAACTCGCGGACGAACTCGAGAGGCACCCGATCCAGCACGACCACGCTCTGGATCGACGCAGGCGGGACCGCTCTGCCGGCGTCGGCGGCGGCGCCGAAAAGGGTCACCGCCAAGAGGCGTTCCCGAGCCAGGGCCTGCAACAGCGCGACGTACTCCTGCACCGGCCCACGCCACGGGACCGGGAGTTTGGTCACATCGATGGGCAATTCAACCTCCTGCCACGAGACGCTGAATCTTCCGTTGTCGGGCGCTTGAACAGTTCGCGGAGGACGGCTTCGGCGGGCTTGCCGCGGGGGGTGTAGCCGTGATCGTCGGGACCGCCTGGGGCATCCGTCCATTCCCACCAGACCATGCCCACCACGCCGGGCTGGTCAGCCCAGGTCTTCACGAAAGCCTCGTAATTACGGCGCTGCTCCTCGTGCCCGGCGGGAGTGGCTTCCTCCTGGTGGTAGTAGTTCCACGGCTCGATGGAGCAGCCCTCCTGGCTGCACCAGCCCACTTCGGTGAACAGAATGGGACGATCGACGGTGGCCCGCCAACTCAGGATTTTTTCCCTCAAGGGCTCCCAGGCGTCGCAGAGTTCCTCGACCGTAGGATCAGGGTCGTCGGCCAGTTGGTGATAGGTGGTCAGGCCGACCACGTCCAGGTCGTCCCAGAACTGGATGCCGGTGTAGTGGTCCCAGTTGGCGGAGTAGGCCAGCAGCCCGGTAAACACCTGGCGGGTGTCGCGGATCAAGGCTTTCCAGTTTTCCGTGTACTTCTCGCTGGAGATCAATTCGGAGCCGACGATGAACATCTCCACTCGGCCGGTTTCGGCCAGCTCCGCAAAGTGCCGGACGTACTTGCCGTACTGGACGAACCAGGCGTCCCAACTGGGCGGGGCAATCTTGCCCCGCCACTTGCCATTGGGTTGGTTCAGCAGGACCTTGGGCATGAGCACGACTTTCATACCGGCGGCATGGGCGAGGTCGAAGAGTTCCCGCCAGACCTCGTCCGGGGGGCATTCCTCGGGCTTGACCTGGAGGTCGAGGGACTCGACGCGCTCCTGATAGGCGTTCACGCTGAGCAGGACGCAGGAGGCGCCCAAGGCGGCCGTCTCACGAATGAGCCGCCCATAGCGTTCTCGGGCCCCGTCCGCCCAGTTGACCTGAATGGCCAGACCGTCGAAACGCCCGACGATGGTCCGTTTCTGGGGGAAAGGCAGGGGCAGCGGGGCTTGGGCCTCGGGCGCAGCGGGAGCGGAGGCCGGCGGAGCGGACTTCACCGTCGCCAGCCATACGCCCGCCACGAGGATGAGCAGGACGAGCAGAATCCGCGGACCGGTCACGGCCGGTGTCCTCCGTCCGCTCGGACCGTACCGCGCAAGACGCCGGACCAATCCGTGCCATCGAAATGCGCCGCCCCATTCGCCGGGCTTTTAGCGAGCAGTCCCAGAATCGTCGGAGTCACGTCAACCAAGCGGGCCGCCTCCAGCTTCACCGTATGATTCACCATAGTTCCCGAGAAAATCATCGGCACCCGCGTATCGCTCTCTCCGAGACCCCCGTGCCCACCCCGGTTGCCGGCGGCGAAGTCCCAGCCCGGGGTTGCGAACAGGGCGATGTCGCCGGCTCGCGGGGTGTTGAACAATTCGACCAGTTCCTCGACCTGGCCGGGACCCCAATCCAGCGGGTCGCCTTCGAGAGCAGTATAGCCATAGTGGTATCCGTCGTCAGCGCGACGGCGCTCGAGCTGACCGCGTCCCCGGCGCGAATACAAGTCCACCACCCGCCGGCCGTTCTGGGATTCGTCGGGGACGGCGACCCAATCAACGGCTTGGTGTGCCCACAGGCTGGTGGGGCCGCTGCCGAGAACGGCCTCGAGTTGCCGCGGGGTGGGGCGCTCGTGCCAGCCGCCGGGGCCTTGAAGCTGAATGGCGGCGATCCGGTCGCCACCCACCACGACCACTGCGTCCACCTTCCGGTACGTCTTCTCGCGTTCTGTCAAGGTTTCACCCGGCGCGGGCGTTGTGCGCACGCGCAAGTGCGCGGTGTCGCGCAACCAGCGGGCGACGTCGAACCAGTTGGCCGGCGGCACCGGCGTGTGGTTGTGGTCGGCGACAAGAATCGTGCAAGTGCGGTCCGCCATGCCCGTCCGGGCCACTGCTTCCTGAATCAAGCCGATCTGATGGTCGAGATTGCGTACGGCGGCGCGGTAAGGCGGGGAATCGCCACCGTACCGATGGCCGATTTCGTCGACGCCGGGGAAGTAGGCGTGGACCAGCACCGGCCAGCAGCCGCGCCGGTTCACTTCCTCCGCGATGAGGTCGAACCGCCAGGGGATCAGTTGGTCCGTGGCCTCGAATCCGCCGAAGAACCAGCGGATGCCGGAGGTGGCCCAATTGTCGATGGTACGGCTGACGCCGCGCCGCACGGCGCACTGAATCGAGACGGTGAACTCATCGCCCAACAGTTCGTACACCGTGGGCACGCGGATGTCGTTGTCCGCGTCGCGGTAGGTGCGCGTGGTGGTGTAGTCGCGGAAGACCAGCGTATCGCGGTCGAACCATTGGTTCCCCAGGATGCCGTGTCGGCTGGGGCGGCAGCCGGTCAGAATGGTGGCCAGGTTCGGGTAGGTCAGCGATGGCAAGGAGTCGATGGCCCGGTGAACGCGCACGCCGTTCTCAATCAACCGGGCGATGTGGGGGAGCTCGCCGGCGGCGAGCAGGTCGTCCATCACCGGCTCGGCCAGACCGTCGGCGGTGATGAGCACCACGGCGGTCTCGGGCCGGACCACGGCACCCTCGAGGCGAATCCGGGGGTGATACGCCGGTGTGCAGCCGCAGGAGAACAAGAGGACCACCAAGACACCAAGGCACGAAGAAAAATGGAAAATGAAAAATGAAAAATGGAAAAAGAAGAACGGCAAAGGAAGAACAGACAAATCACGGGACGGTCCGACAACCGCTCTTGCTTTTTCCATTTTCAATTTTCCATTTCTGATTTGATGCGGTAGACGGTGAACGGCGGCCAGCGCCCGCCCTTCCGCTCCTCCGGCGGGTAGACCCGCTCAGCCAAATGCGGGGCTTTCTCCAGTTGCAGGGCCACCCCGGTGTGGTCGGGATCGGTGATGACCCAGGAGGCGCCGAAGTAGTCGCGGATGTCCTCCAGACGGACCTCGATTTTCTGCTCGTGCGGCCGGCCGTGTTCGTCCACGGTCTTCACCGTGGAGGTCACGGGGAAATGGTTGGACTGGGTGATCTTGACATAGCGTTCCCAGAGCACCGGGTCGCGGACCTGGGAGAACTTGGGATCCAGCCCGACGATGTAGCGGTTGTAGTGGTTGTGGTAGAAGTAGACCGGGAACACGTCCCAGTCGTCGGTGAAGATGATGGCGTCCGGCGAGCTGTGGGTCTGGAGGTAGGCCATCGCTCCGCGCACGGCGGGCAGATCGAAGTGGCAGCGGGTGTCGCGTTGGACGCCCACCAGCGGCCCCGCGGCGCCCAGGACGAGCAGCAACACAAACGTCCCGCCGGTGAGGATCGCCCCCAGGGATGATACAACTGTGTCACGATAACGGCGTCCGCTCTCTTCTCCGAGGCGGGCGCGGCCCATACCGGGCAGGGCCGCGTAAGCGAATCCGAGCAGCGTCCACGCCTCCCACGGCACGTGGAGCAGCGGGGCAGGCAGCTTGCTCGCATGGAACGCCCACAGGACCGGACCGAACCCCAAGGCGAGCAACGCGGCTCCGCACAGCAGGTTGGCGCCGCCCGCCAGCAAGGGCGCGGCTGCACCCGTCCCGCGCCGGTACCGCCACATCCGCGACATCGGCGCCAAGAAGACCACGGCGACCACGAAGGCCCACGTCCGCCACTCCGCGATGAACGGTTCCAGGCCCAACCGTCGCCCGCGCGTGAACAGCAGATACAGGCCTGCCGCGAGGGTGCCGCCCAGTGGGATGAGACCCACTAACCCGACGCGGATCGCGCCGATCTGCCGGGCACTGTCCGCGAGGCGATCGAGCAGCGGAGCCAGCAGGAAGGCCGACGAGAGCAGCCCGAACGGCGGCCAATACTCAATAAACCGCCGCTGCCGAAAGGCCATGGTCAGGAACACGAAGTTGATGATCAGAATGGCCGTTTCTTGGGCGGTCAGCCGCTCGCCCATGCGCATCCGGGCCACCACCGACACCACCAGCATGCTGAGCGTGAAGCCAAAGTAGCTGAGCGCGACCTCCCAGAGCTTGCCCTCGTAGGTCTTCCATTCGCGGCCGACGGGGATGTCGGGGGTCAGGCCGGAGCCGAGCACCTGAATCTTGAGGAAGTGGAACGCTCCCCCGCAGTAGGGGTGGGTGAGCAGACCGACGGCCATACCCAGCAGCGCCCACGCGGGCAGCTTCCAGGAGACGCGCTCCCCGTCCTCGCCGAGCAGACCGGCGAAGAAGTACGCCCCGACCACCACCGGCACGTAGAAGACGGCGCCGAGGTAGAGGTGGATGTACAGGGCGATGACCACCGCGCACCAGCGATAGCGCCGGCGGAACATCAGCAGCAGAAGCAGGAGCATGCACCCCAGCGACGGAGCGATGGCCCGAATGAACACCTGCCGGCCGAAGAACTGACCCGGCAGGACCAGATACAGGCCCAACCACAGCCAGCGAAACCGCACGCCCCGCACCATCAGCAGCAGGTGGAACAGGACCATGGACAGGGCGAAGAAGCAGGTGATGCCCCACTTGGCCCCAACCGGATAGTCGCCGCGCAGCCATCGGCCGGCGTACACGAAGGGCACAAGCAGAACGTGGAAACCCCAGTGGTGGCTGACGAAACGGTCGGCGAAGATGGTGGTGGTGAGCCACTTGAACTTGTCGATCAGGCCGATCCTGGGCAGCAGGATCGCCATCTTGACGTGATAGAAGTCATCGTAGCCCGGCAGGCCGTCGTCGGAGCCGTAGAGGAAGGTCACCACTACGACGCCGGTGACGAAAACCGCCAGCAGTTCGAGCAGGTACCACCACGACCACCACGGCGCGAGCGGCGGCTCGTTCCAGAACGAGCCGCGGATGCCCGGTCGATCAGCCAATTCCGGTTGGGGGGGTGAAGTCTCTGCCACCGTACCTGCCGCTCTCGCGTTTTCCGCGATCCACCCCCATCCCTTTCGGCGCCGGGGTTGGGGCACGTGCGCGGAGGGACCAATATCGTCGGCGCACCGACAGCGTCAAGGGTGCCGAATGAACCTATGCAACGAAGGGCGTCGTCAGAGATCTTGACAAACCGGGAGGGCGAGGCTCCTGCCGAGCCATGGGATTCGGCCCGCCGGGAGCTCGCCCTCCCATGGTGCCAAGCTTTCAGGCCATCGTCGAGGACTTCGTGAACCGTGACTACTCCGCTTCGTCGTCCGGTGGTTCGGGGGCGTCTTTGTCTTCTTTCTCAGCAGGGCCGGAGGATGGGGTGCGTCCCGGACGGGACGCGGCTTTCTCCTCCCCGGCCTTCATTTCTTGCAGGGATTTTTCGAGCGCGGTCATGAACTTGTCGCCTAATTCCGGTCCCAACTCATCGTGGAGTTTGGTCCGCAGGTGGTCCAGGATTTGCTCGGTGGTCGCGGGATTCTCGCCCGGTCGATCGAATTCCTTCATCGCCTTGCGGACCGCGGCCCCGACGGACCGGCGTTGTTCCTCATCGAGATCGAGTTGCGCTATGGCGCGCCGGACCCCGCGCATCAGTCGCAGCATCGGTCCGCCCTCCTCGGTGCGGGTGCGAACCTGACGTACCAGCTCCTGGAATTTCGCTGCCTGATCCTCGCCGAGTTG
>JBGPAW010000255.1:0-5888 GCA_041480905.1 Phycisphaerae bacterium | reverse complement strand
GTTCGGGGTTGAGCGCCCGTTGCCGGTGAGCCAGGACCAGGTCATCATCAATCATCGCGCGGATGTCGGCGTCGGCCAACTCTTCGATCTTGCGGATTTCGTGGCTGGTGCGGAAGCCATCGAAGAAGTGGATGAACGGCACCCGCGCCGCCAGGCTAGCCGCCTGAGCGATGGCGGCGTTGTCCATCACCTCCTGCACCGAACCCGAGGCCAAGAGGCCAAAGCCCGTGCTGCGGCAGGCCATCACGTCGCTGTGGTCGCCGAAGATCGAGAGGGCGTGGGTGGCGACCGTCCGGGCCGAGACATGGAAGACCGTCGCAGTGAGCTCACCGGCGATCTTGAACATGTTGGGGATCATCAGCAGCAGCCCTTGCGAAGCAGTGAACGTGGTGGTGAGCGCGCCGGTTTGCAGCGCCCCATGTACGGCCCCGGAGGCGCCCCCCTCGCTTTGCATTTCCACCACCGTGGGGACGGTGCCCCAGATGTTCCGGCGACCTTCCGCCGACCACTGATCGGCCCACTCGCCCATGTTGGAACTGGGCGTGATCGGGTAGATCGCACAAACCTCGTTGATGCGGTGAGCGGTGTGGGCGGCGGCCTCGTTGCCGTCAAGCGTGACCTTCCGACGACTCATGATCTGGTTTCCTTAACGCTACGCGGGGCCGGGAAGCCCCTTTTCGACCGGCCGAGGAACCGGGGGGGCGCCCATCGCGGGGCTGGTCCGGTGCGGCGCGGTCTGCAACTCCATTGAAGCACGGGCAAACGCGGGTCCAAAACGTACGTATTCGCGCGATCACCGTGGAAATGCCCTCAACCGGACGACGCGCGGCGGACCGGGCAGCAAGGCCTCTTTGAGGTGTTGGCAAGAGAGAATTCACGGCCAACAACTGCGGAAATTCACTCACGTACAAATACTACCTCGGCGGTTGATCGCACGATGACCATCTGTTGTCGCCCTCGAGTTAGCGGTGGTCCCCTTTCGTCTCGGGGCATCCGCCCGTTGGCTCCTCCACCTTTGAGAAGGGCTAGCCGGGCTGGGTTTCCGCTGCGGGTTGCGACGTCGGAGTCGGTTTCTTGAGTGCTCGATGGAACTCCTCCAGAGTGGTGCGCTTCACCTGGGTCGTGGCGGTTTGTTGGAAGTCTACTTTCCCGAACGACCCGGTGGCGGTGGCGACCAGCATGGTTCGGGCCTCGCTAGAGAGCAATTGCCCGGCGGCACAATCCCATAGGCTTTTGCCCGAGGTCTCACCCTGGTCGATGACCATACTGGGTTGCGTCGCCGAAGCTGCATCCGGAGCCGATTCCGGTTTCTTCATCGACAGGGTGCCCTGCACGGCAATCTCGGCGGTTTTGCCCCCTTCCTTGATCTCCTGGAACTGGTAATGGGACGTGACCAGCATGGTCCCGAGCCCTTCCGATAAGTCCACCGGTTCGGTCACCGACCAGGTCGCCCCGACCCCGGCGTCGACCGGGGCGCCGGCCATGGCCACCAGGCCTAAACGCTGGAAAGCCTCCTTGGACAACAGTGACTCCATGAAGTAGCGGATCGGGCCGCCACCGACCGAGGCGGGGTCTTTGTAATCGGTCACCTTGCCGGAAGCGTCCACCGTGACGGTGGCCGGCTGATTGAGGAGTTGTTCAAACATGTATCCGATCGGCGAATCGCGGTGCGCCGGATCGCGTGAATCATAATCCATCGGCATGTCGCCCTCCCCGGCGAGGGCGACGTACATCAGCGTCCATTCAAAGACGGCCGATCCGTCCGCTTTTACTTCGCGGCAGCGCAGCTCCATGCCGGCCTCGCTGGTGCGCGTCAGCTTCATCTCCTGAAGCGGCTCGTCCGGAGCGGCGGCGTACTTCTGCGTCTCCGCATGCCGTGAGGTCATCAGGTAGTGAACTTGGGTGCCCGCTTTCGGTTTGGGCTGGAGCTCCACCCCGTTGGCCGCCACCGAAGCAAGCGAAAAAGCCAGCGCCGCCACCACGCCGATCAGTGGACGGATCATACGTCCCTCCTTGCGAAGTCCGAAGCGTTCCAAGCCGGCGCCTGACGCACGGCCGATCCGGCAACAGAGCGTCCGGTCGGATTCAACCATCGCCGAAAGTGCTCGGCGGGTCAATACACTAGAAGGTGATTTCCACTCGATTGCGTCCGTAGTGTTTGGCATCGTAGAGACATTCGTCGGCGCGCTCGACGAGCTCGGCCGGGGTCGTGGTCTCCAGCTTGAGATTGATGTGGGCAACCCCCAGGCTGGCGGTGAGCCGGATGGGACGATGCTCGTGCTCGAAGTGGATCTTCTCGATGCCGGAGCGGATATCTTCGGCCATCTGCCGGAGGGAACGTGCGGTGGTCTCCGCCACGACCACCGCGAACTCCTCGCCGCCGTAACGGGCGGCCATTACCGTATCGGTGCAGATGGCCTTGAGGCACTGCCCCACCTGGCGGAGAGCTTTGTCACCGGCCTGGTGACCGTAGGTGTCGTTTAAGCGCTTGAAGTGGTCGATATCCAGCATAATCAACCCGACCGTGCTCCCTTCCCGCTGGGCTTGCTCCAGGGTTTGACACAACTGTGCATCAAAGGCCCGCCGGTTGGCGAGGTTGGTCAGGCCGTCGGTGGCGGCCTGCACACTCAGTTGCTGGATTTCACGCTGAGCCTGGGCGGCGCGGTCGGCGGCTGCGGCGCGGTCCATCTCGGCGGCCAAGGAGATGTTCGCCGGTTGCACCACCGCCTGGGTGCGCAGCGCCTCATACGAGACGGAGGGGCCGATCTCGAGCTGAAACAGCGCGGCCATCTCGTTGACGCTCGTGTGGAGGTCATCGAGGATTTGCTCGAGAGCGTCCGGGGTGATAGGGATCAGTTTCAAGCAGTGTCCCTTCACCTCGTCGAGTTGCCCGCCGCTCACGTCACCACAAAACACCTCGGCGATCGAAGCCGATGCGTACATCACGGAGGCGAGCATGCGGGTGCGCGGCTCGAGCGCCTCCAAACCCGCCCCGTGGTGGGCGGCCACCGCCTCGCACAACATGTCCGGCAGCGACCACTTGTGGAGCAGCGCACTGCTGATCTGGGCGTGGGTCAGCCCGAGCATCTCGGTTTCGATGTCCTGGAAGGGGCGCGGCCGGGTCGCGAACTGTCGAAGCACCGGTCGGTAGAGATCATTGGCGCACTGACAGGCAGCCAACATGCCGATGTCGGCCAGCAACCCGCCCACGAAACATTCGTCCGCGCGGGCCTCGGGACAGTGGCGCGCGAGCAGCTTGGACACCGCGGCGGCGGTGAGCGAACGTCGCCAATAGAGCCGATAGTCAAACTCGCCACCCTTCGTTTTCCGCAGACTGTCCACCAGCGAGAAGCTCAGAGCCATGATCTTGACGCTCCGCAGCCCCAGAACCACGGTGGCCTGCTGGATGGAGCCGACCTTCTTCGCCACACCGAAGAACGGCGAGTTGGCAGTCTGCAGCAGCTTGGCGGCGAGGGCCGGGTCCTTCTGGATGACGTTGGCGATGGCCTCGACCCCGACGTCTTCCTGGTGCGTCAGTTCGAGCACCTTGATGGCCACCAACGGTATCGACGGCAAGTTCGACGACGCCAGGATACGTTCCATGATCGAGGTGGACATGAGCCCTCCTGGGAATCTCCCGGTCGATCTCGATCGGGGCCTTACGTTTTGCGCCGCGCGCCCCCAAGACATCGGCTCATTCGGGTTTGGGCTTGACCGGCCACCGCTCGGGATAGGACGAGCGCTGCCCGCCGGATTATCGGCGCCGTCTCATATATTCTCCGTGGCAGCGGCGGTTAAGTTCTCAAGTGAGACGGCGGGGCGACCGATGCGCAGGCGTTTGCGGATAATCCCGGCTCGTCACGCAGAGTTATGAAAGGGAGATCGTCTATGGCAGCAACTTACAGACGTCGTGGCAATACCACGAACATCAACAGGACCAGAACTTGCTACTGGACCCAAACGGGAAGCCGGTTCACCGGCACCGCCAGGGGTACCACCTCCGGGACACGGGGGAACTACACCGGCCTGAGAGACAACTTCCAGCAGAAGATCGATTCCTATCGTACCCTGTACGGGGAGACGCAAGGCACCACCGGCGCCGGACGTCCCAGTCCGACGGCGCTGAACACGTTCGCCAACTGGGTCAACAAGGGGGCGGTCATTCACAAGGTGAGTCCTATCCAGCTCAACCGTTGGTCCGACACCAGCCGGAAGTGCACCACGGCCACCGCCGCCAAGAACGTGCTGTGGAACAAGTTCGGCAAGACGCCGATTTGGGGCGTTTGCAAATCCAAAAGCGGATCGTTCCTCGTGGCGACGGCGCCCACGTACAAGGGCCGAAACTTCACGTTTCCGCGTTAAGCGGGGTCCAGTCCGGCCCGGGCTTAACGCCATCCAAACCCACTTGCGTGACTGGCCAACAGGGCGACCCCAGCAGCGGGCCGCCCTTTCTTTAGCCCAAGTTACGGAGTTGTGGAGCACAAACGGCCTTGGTGACAGCGCCAAGGCCGTTTCGAGGCCAAAGTCGTGACTACATTTGCGCGACGTCGTCGATCCGCCGCGGTCCCGGAGCAACTGGAGGTTCGCTTCGCTGACCATCCCCCGGTCCAGGACCCAGATACGGTTGGCCTTCCCATACTTCCGTTCCATCGCCTCCACAATCGGGGGGATGGTCCGGGCGGAGTGCCGTGAAGTTAATACGCTATTCGGTTAACCAACATCACGAGGCCCGGCGGGCGCTCAGCAGGATTTTGGTTTTTCGCCCTTGACTTCGGGGTCGGCGGGGGTGATAATGTAATTGGCAAGGGCGGAGTCCAGGGAGAGAGCGGTCATGGGCGACAAGTCGGCCGGCGGTTCGATGTTGCGGCGGAGAATCTGTGCGCTTGGAGGGATGCTTGCGGCGTGGGGCCTGACCAGCGCCAGGCCCGCGTCGGCGGAGGTGCGGTACACGATTACAGACCTGGGGCCCGGGGGTGCTTACGCGATCAACGACGCCGGGCAGGTCGTCGGCGATAGCAATGGGCCGGCGTTTCTTTGGAACAGCGGCGTGACGACCTACCTCGGCTTCACCGGGGTGCCTCACGATGTCAATAATTCCCTCCAGGTTGTGGGAGACTGGTACGCGGGATGGACTCAGGCCGTTCTGTGGGAGCACGGTCAATTCGGCGCCCTCGGCACGCTGGGCGGGCCAGCCGCTTCCGCGCGGGGGATAAACGACCTGGGACAGATCGTGGGCTGGGCAGACAATCCCGCACGGCAGGACCGCGCGTTCCTATACAGCGGCGGCGTCATGACCGACCTGGGGGCGTTCGGCGGCCCGCAAAGTTGGGCGTTCGGAATCAACGAGCTCGGACAGGTCGTTGGCGCGGCGGACACCGACATTGTGCCTCCGGGCGATGTCGTGCCGATCTCGCGGGCCTTCCTGTACGGCGGAGCCGGGATGGTGCCAATTGCAGGCGACTACAGCATCGCCCGCGATATCAATGACACCGGCCAAGTTGTCGGTATCGATGCTTCCGGTGGGTTCCTTTGGCAACAGGGCGTTCTCACCAACCTGCCGCTGCTGGCAGAGGCGCGGGCCATCAACAACGCCAGCCAAGTGGTTGGCTGGGGAGGGATGATCGACGAGACTGACGCGCTTCTGTGGGAAAACGGTGTCACGTACAACCTCAACGATCTGATCCCGCCCGACTCGGGGTGGGGCCACCTCCAGGTCGCGGCGGACATCAACGACGCCGGGCAGATTGTCGGTTGGGGAGTTCCTCCAAGCGGTGCCCCCTGGCACGCTTTTCTGCTCACACCGGTGCCTGAAGCAGGTACGTGGGTGTTGTTGCTGGCGGCGGCTTCTGTTTTGTTAAAACGGACGCGATAGGCGCGGTCGCTGGGGT
>JBGPAW010000254.1:0-5891 GCA_041480905.1 Phycisphaerae bacterium | reverse complement strand
GCCATGCGGGAATTGTTCAGCGAGCGGGCGGCCCTGGTCGCCCCGACCTGGACACGGCTGTCCGATGGCGTCCTGCTGATTCAGGTACCCGGTCCGGCGGCGCTCCGCCCGCTCATCGGTCCCGGCTTGGTCGAGAGCGAACGGCAGGAGGACGGTCTGAGCATCTACACCAGCACGCGCGGCCTGCTCATCGCCACCGACGGGCGCACCGTGGTCATTGCCCAGCGGCAAGCCCCCTCCAGGTGGTTCTCCTGCTGCCTCGACTTGCTGCGCGGCAAGAGCAAGGACTCGCTGTCGAGCGTCCCGGAGTTTGCCGCCAAGCTCAAGGAGCTGCCCCGCCTGGTCCCGCAGGGGTTTCTCTATTTTGCGACCGAAGTCCCGGCCGCCACGACCGCTCCGGCAACCACCAGCGCTCCGGTCGCGGAATCCGGGCCAGCGACGGAGACCGCCCCGGCGGCCACGACCGCCCCGGTGGTGGAGGCCGCTCCAGTGCTGGAGGGCGTGGTGCCGTGGCCCGCCTTGCGTGCGGGGGCGGTGGGGATGTATGTTCGCGGCAACCGGGTCGATTTCCTCTTGCGTGCCGCGTTGGGGCGGCCGCCCGCGGGGCCGGCTCCGCCTGTCGACTTGACCTGGTTCAAGCATCTTCCCCGCTCGACGCTGGTGGTCTGGGCGACCGCACTGGACGTGGATGCGGCTTTCGACCGCTTGGTCAGTGCCTCCCCCGATTCGACCGCTTGGTCCTACACCGCGTTCTTCACCGACGTCCTGAATCCCGAGCAACTGAAGCGCGACGTGGTGAGCAAAATCGGCCCGCGCCTGATGCTGGTTTGGGGCCATGATTTCCTGGCGGAAGAGGGAGGTTCCTCGCTGGGGGTGCTGGTGGAATCCACGGACGCCGACGCGGTCAAACAGGCCCTGGACGTGGCCGTCCGGGAGGTGGCGGCGGTGGTCAACGCCGCGCGGAGCGCCGACGACGAAACCCCCCTGCGGGTCACCACGCAGGATATCTCCGGCGCGGAGGTCACGGTCATCGAGCTGGCCGACTATCTCGCGGAAAAGCCGGTCTCCGGCGTGGCCCTGCGTCTCGCTTCCACGATGCGGCTGTGCTACACCGCCTTGGACAACTGGGTGGTGGTGGCCTGGCGGGTGGAGCACATGCGGGAACTGATCGCGGCCCACCTCGGGACGCAGCCGGTGCTGGGCGAGTTTCCCGATGTGGCGGCCTTGAGGCCGCTGCGGCGCGGACCCACCGTGTTGGCGGTGGGTCCGCTCGCCACCGCCGCCGCCGTGATGGGCGATTGGCTGGACCGGGCGGAGCGGCAGCCCGATTCGATTGTGAACCTTTATGCCCGCGGTCCCGCGGACGAACCGGGAGGGCGTGGACGGGTGTTGGGATTGGGATTGGGACCTCAGACCCGGCCGGGGTGCGTCCCGGTGGCCCAAGTTTACGAAGACGGTCCTTGCTATGGCTTGGTCGAGGACGGCGACGACATCGTGGCCCTGAACGGCCGAATCCTGGCGCTGCAGGAGGCCCATGCGGATTTGCGCCGCCAACTCGACCAGGCCGCGGGTGAACGCATCGTCCTTCTACGTATCGAACGCGCGGGTCTTTTCCACGACGTGGAGGTGCCCCTTGATCCACCGCCCAATCCCAGGATCGCGGTGGTCGCCGATGCGGTGCGGGCCCTGCGGCGCTTGCAGACCTTGAGTCGGCATCTGGCGTTCGCCACCCTCGCCGTCAATCAGAATGAAGCCGACTCGTACCAGGCGCATTTTCGCCTGCGCTTCAGTGAGAGAGTCGGGGAGAGCGCGGGCCCGGCGGCGACCTCCCGACCGTCCTCAAATTGACAGTGACGGGGGCGCCCGCTACAAAACTCGCGGTACTCCGCCGCCACTGAAAGGCGGCTTAACAAGATGCCATGACGATGCCCTTTCCGGTCATAGCCGCCATCGGGGGAAAGACCATCCAAGCCCTGGATGCCTTCGGGCGATTCTGGGTCTTCACCACGCGCATGCTACGCTGGTTGGCTATCGGCCTCCCTCGCTGGAAGACCTGGCGCATCGTGATGCCGCAGTTCTACGAGGTGGGCAACCGCACCATTCCGGTCATCCTGGTGACCGGTCTGTTCGTGGGGCTGGTGCTGGCCATCCAAAGCTACGATCAGCTTGCCGCGGCGGGCTTCGAGAAACGCATGGGGGTGCTGGTCAACCTGACCCTGGTCAAAGAGCTCGGCCCGGTGCTGGCCGGGGTCATGCTCGCCGGCCGCGTGGGCGGGGCCTTGACCGCCGAATTGGGCACCATGAACGTCACCGAACAGATCGACGCCCTGCGGGTCATGGGGACGGATCCCATCCGCTACCTGGTGGTGCCGCGGTTTCTGGCCTGCCTGTTGCTCGCTCCCGTGTTGACCTTCTTCTGCGATTTGATCGGGGCGATCTCCGGTTGGTTCATCGCCGTGCTCCTCAAAGGCGTCCCCAACGAGCCTTACTGGTATTATATAAAGGATGCCGTGGAGACGTGGGACGTGCTGGATGGGTTCATCAAGAGCCTGATCTTTGGCGGTGCGATCGGGTTGATCGCCTGCTACAAGGGGTTCCATTGTCGCCCGGGCGCCGAAGGGGTGGGACGTGCCTGTACGGAATCCTTCGTCGCCAGCTTCATCGCCATCCTGGTGACCGACTTTTTCCTGGCGACCTTCTCCCAAGGGCTGTACAAGGCCCTGTACGGATTCAAGTCGCTCATCAGTTAGAGGACCCCCCCGTGACCGCCGCTTCCGTCAGCCCGTCGCCCCAAGGCCCCGGCCCCGAGCCGGTCATCGAGCTGCGCGGCGTGTACAAGCGGTTCGGGGTCCTGGAAGTGCTCAGAGGGATCGACCTCAAGCTGTGGAAGGGACAGACGACCGTCATCATCGGCGAGTCCGGGGCCGGCAAGAGTGTGATCCTCAAGCACATCGTCGGGCTGCTCCGGCCCGACGCCGGGTCCGTTTACTTCCATGGCGAGCGTATCGACCACGCCGGCGAGCGGCGCCTGGCTCACTTGCGCACACGGTTCGGGTTTCTGTTCCAACTGGGGGCGTTGTTCGATTCGCTCACCGTGGCGGAGAACATCGCCTTCCCCATCGTCGAGCACACTCGGCTCAGTCCCCGGGAAGTTGAGGAAATCGTTTCCCGCCGCCTGCGCATGGTCGGTCTGGACGGGACGCAAGCCAAGCGTCCGGCGGAGCTCTCCGGCGGGCAGCGCAAACGGGTCGCCTTGGCCCGGGCCATCGCCCGCGAGCCCGAAGTCGTTCTTTACGATGAACCGACCACCGGACTCGATCCCATGCGCGCCGACGTCATCAATGAACTGATCCGCAAACTTCAGCGGGAGATGCAGGTCACCGGCATCGTCGTGACCCACGACATGACCAGCGCCTTCAAGGTCGCCGACCGCATCGTCATGCTCTATGAGGGACGGTTCATCTTCGACGGGACCGTGGAGCAGATCAAAGCCTCCGCCGACACCCGCGTCCGCGAGTTCGTCGAAGGGCGGGCCGCGGAAGAGGACCTCCGCTCCCTATACTCCATTGAGGTGTGAGATGAAGGAACAACGACGGAATATACTGGTCGGCATTTTCATGTTGGCCGGACTCGGCGTCCTTGGACTGCTGATGGTCATGTTCGGCGAGGCTCCCGAGTGGCTCGGCGGGGCCGAGTGGCGCCTGAGAATCCACGTCACCGAACTGCGCGCGGCCCCCGAGGGTACCCCGATCAACCTCAACGGGGTCCAGATCGGCCGCGTGGGCGCTCTGGAATTCGACAACGCCGCCAGGCCGGACCTGGGCGTTTCCGTCATTGCCCTGCTCAAGGACAAGTACGACATCCCCGACGGCGCCCATGCCGTTATTTACGAACCGGTGCTAGGCGTCGGGCGGGGACGCATCGAAATCCTCGTGCCGCCGGGCGGCGGCGGACCGCCCATCGGGCGCGAGAAAGCCGAAATCCTCGGCGAGATGGGCAGCATGATCCACGAGATCGTCCCCGAAACCATGTTGAGCAGCGTGGAGCGGGCGGTCCGCCAAATCGGCGATTTCGCCGCAGCCCTCACTCCGGTAGCTGACGACCTGCACGAAATCTTCAAGAAAACACCTATCGAAATGGTCGATGACCCCGCCCAAGTCCGCCGGGCCACCGCGAACCTGTTCACGGTCATCCAACGCTTCGACCGGACCCTCAAGCACGTCAATGACGTGATCGGCGACCCCAAGGTCAAGAGCGGTCTGCTCGAATCGGTGGACAACATCCACCAGATGACTGAGGACGGCAGACTCGCTCTGGCCGACTTCCGCGAGACCGCCGCCACCATCAGGGACAGCAGTACCCGCATCACCACCAAGCTGGAGAACGGGGTCGACGACACCACCGCCCACGTCGATCAGCTCAGCCGCAAAGCCATGCCGGTGCTGGACAACCTGGCCGCCGCGACCGCCAACCTCAATCGGGTTTCGGTCGATCTGGCGGATGGCCAAGGCACCGCCGGAAAGCTCCTCCGCGACGATCGCCTCTACGAGAAGTTGGTCCTGTTCACGGAGCGTTTTACCGCTCTGGTCGACACGGTCAGCCGCATCGTGAACCAGGCCGAACGTCAGGGCTACCTCGATCTCGCCGTTCACGAAAAGAGCCCGTTCGGCCCCGTCCCCGTTCGGAAAAAGCTGTACGACCCCGTTCCGCCCGTCCCGGAAGGAGAAAAAAGATGAGCAGCAAGCTTGCTGACAGCCCGATGGTAAGGCGCACCTTGTTCGCGCTGGTGACGCTGTTCGCCCTCCTGTGTATGTGTACGGGATGTGACAGCGCCGGCGTTTTCGACATTGTGCTCGGGAGCCTGCGGCTGGCCGGGGGTATCGTCGACGTGGCGACCTGACGGCATTCCTTCTGTGGAATCAAGGAGAAAATTGCAGGGATCGAAGGGCCTTCAAAGAGCTGCGCGACGGTCTGCCGTTTCTCGACCTAGCGCTCGTGTTTCCGAAGGACTTCGACAAGATGGTCAACAAGGTCTTCGCATCCGATCGCCATGGGATGCCCAAGGGCATGGTAGAGGTGATGACGTGAGGCTCCAAAGCGAACGTGAAGTGAACAACACTCGCGCCAAACTCCATCTGCTGGAGGAGAGCTATGAGGAGTTGCGGAACGAGACCGGCGGTGATGAGGAGTTGCGTGAGGCCTCGATGGAATCGCTGATGCGCCTGATCAACCAGCTCAAGGAGGAAATCGCGCGCTACGAGGCCCATCAGCCGTCGCGGCGCGAGGTGACGCGATCATGATCCAGCGGCTCCAGTGCACGCTCGGCTTCACGGACGAGAGCAGGCCCACGCGGCGGGCCAAGCCGGCCGGCGTGATCGGCGCCGAGATGATCAGAGCCGCGACCGTGAGGGAGCGGTCCTCTCGTACGGACGCCCCGCCGTCCGCCGACCCGAGCGAGTTGACCCTCCTCGCCCTCGACACGCGCGCGCCCTACACGCTCGACTTCGCCGGGGTGGACGGCGGCAAGAACGCCAGCTATCTTTTGCGTTGGGTGAACCCGACGGGCGAAAAGGGGCCGTGGAGCGAGACGGCCACGGCGACGATTGGGGTGTAGCGGGTTCAAACCGTGGTGTTTGCCATGAAGTGTGCCCGTTGCAACAATAGCAACGTTGACCACGCGAGGTTCTGCTCTCGTTGCGGAGCGGAACTCGACCCGAATTCATCGGATAATCGTCCCCAATCCAAGATGGAACTAGTGCCTCACCCCACTGTAATTTTCGGGTACAGTCTGCGGAGTTTGATTCTCGCGTCGGCGCTCTGAAATTGCCACTCGATCCCCTTGAACCGATGGTTTCGAGCCGATTCCCAGGTCGTCACCTGCTGTCTCAACT
>JBGPAW010000253.1:0-5902 GCA_041480905.1 Phycisphaerae bacterium | reverse complement strand
GGGGACATTCCTCATTTCGCGTTGGGGCCGCCATCGTAAGCGTACGCCAACGCGACGCGAAATGAGGAATGTCCCCCCTTTCGCTCCAGCACGGAGCACTCAACATTTCTTCTAGTGCCGGCTCGGCTTCGGCACGGGGGCCGATGGAATGCGCGGGAACACCGCGCTGAGGTCGTTGGCCAACACCTGGCCATCGCCGTTCACGTCGGCACGCTCCTGGTCGCCCGCGGGGTTGGTCGGGATCTTCGGGAAGATCGCGCTGAGGTCGTTGGCCAACACTTTCCCGTCGCCGTTCACGTCGCCCACCTGCACCACGTACTCGACTTCGAACGGTGCCACGCCGGCCCACCCGCCGGTGTTCCGAACGCCGATCCAGGTCCGGTGGGTCAACACCGTGTTATTTTCCCGGATCTCGAGGACCCGGGGACGCTGAACGCCGCCCACGTCGATGGTCTCCATCGTGAAGGTGAAGCCGTTTGTTGACAGATCCGGTCCGAAAACGCCGTCCGGCAACAACGACCTGATTTCCACTTGGCTTAACCCCGGCGCGGTGATGTCGCCGTCAAAGGTCAGGCGAATAGTGTTGTTGGCCGACCGCCCCAGCGAGGCCTGATCCTCCGGGACCGCAGCCAGCAGGTTCGTCTGTGGTTCACATTCGTCCGGGACGCCGTCGGCATTGTTATCCTGCGATGTGCCGTCGGCCAGATCGCACGCGTCCAGCACGCCGTTCCCGTTGCAGTCCCACTGGGCGGGCGGGGCCAGCCGACCGGTCGTGCACAGCGCGAAGGCGTCGAGCTTGAGCGCCGTGTTGCCGCAGCTGGACATCTCGTTGGACACCGCCTGCGCCCGGAAGTCATCCATCCGCCGGGCCCCCTCCTCCAGGACCGTCGCGGGCGGGCTGAGCCGCGCCGCCCCGTCAATGGACAACTGCACCGTGCCGGCCAGATTGTCCAGCACCACCTGGAAGGCGTAGCACGTGCCCACCGCCACCGCCACGCCGGTGTTGAGGAAGGCCGGCGCCCCCGCGGGATTCCGTACCAGGACCCGCCCGCGCTGGTCGGCCGGCACGCGCGTCGAACCGGTCGAGGGCAACTCGATTTCCAGCACCGCCCGGCCGCTCTGACCGTCGTACAAGAACAGTTGCCAATCGGTCTTGGGATTCAGGTAGCCCTCCAGCCGCAGTTGGAAACTCAACTCGTAAATCTGGTCCTCCGGCGGGAGCACGCCGCCGTCGGATTGGAAGTACTCGCTGGTCACGTACCCCTCTTCCGGGGGGTCGGTGACCACGGTCACCTGCACCGACCGGTCGGAGGGGCCCGCAAACTCACAGCCGTAGACCCACACCTTGGCGCTGTCCGCCGGGTTCTCCCAGAAAACGCCATCGCCGTCGAGATCCAGCCCGGCCATCGGCGTCTGGTAGGCCAACTCCTGGAAGCCGTTCCACAGCTCGTGACACTGCTGGACATCGCACGGGTCGGGAACCCCATTGAGGTTGCAGTCGCGGCTGGTCCCGGCGGCGATGTCGCAGTCGTCGCGGATGCCGTTGGCGTTGCAGTCGCTTTCGCACTCGTCCGGGACCCCGTTGCCGGTGCAATCATGACTGGTCCCGGCGGCGATGTCGCAGTCGTCGCGGAAACCGTTGTGGTTGCAATCGGTCTCGCACTCATCCGGTATGCCGTTGGCGGTGCAGTCCTGGCTGGTCCCGGCGGCCAGGTCGCAGTCGTCGCGGAAACCGTTGTGGTTGCAGTCGGCCTCGCAGTCGTCGGGGATGCCGTTGCCGGTGCAGTCGTGACCGGTCCCGGCGGCCAACTCGCATTCGTCGGGGTACCCGTTGTGATTACAATCCGGCTCCAGCCCCGCGTCGATATCGCATTCGTCGGGAATACCGTTGTAGTTACAGTCCGCCACGCTGTAGTTCACGTAGGCGGCGTCGGAGCCGATCCGGCAGCAGTTGTACTGGATGCGCATGTAGCCGCCCTCGCCCCAGCCCGGCCCCCACGAGTTCCGCATGATCCAGTAGTTGCTCTCCCACCCCACCAACACCACCGAGTGGTTGGAGTACCCGGGGTCCTCACACTCGTTGAAGACGCCGCCCGTATAGGCGTGGAACGGGCTGTTGACGTAGCAGGACACGGTCACCGGACCGCGCTCGTAGATGGCTTGCTTGATCTGGCTCACCGTCGGCGGGTTTCCGCTGAGCGCCGCCCAAGACGTGAGGTAATAGGGATGCGCGTAGGGGCAGTAGCACGGGGCATTCCAGGCCACGTAGGGAAAGGCGGCTTCCAGCACGGCCCCGCCTTGACCGCACGGGTCGTGACCCCGGTTGCAGCGCAGGTACTGAAAGGCCTCGGTGTGCCAACCGCCGTAGCAACTGCCCGCTTGCGTGCAACTGACCAGCCACTGCTCGGAGAGGTCCACGCTCGTCCCGGTGGCGATCTTGATGGCGCATTCCATCGCTCCGATGGCCCCGAACGCCCAGCAACTCCCGCAACTGCCCTGATTGCGAATGGGCGTCACCCCGTTGTGGGCCCGCCAGTCCCAAGCCGCCGGTAGACTGCGGCTGGGAATGCACGGATCGATAATCGCCCCGGCCCGCCAGTCGGGCGGTTCGACCGCGCCGCACAACTCCTGCAAGGAACGGCCGGTGGCCTCGTTCTCGCCCACCGTGAAGGTCCACCCTTTGGCGGCGCCCTGGGCCCGCAACGCGGCGATGTCTTCCGGCGTGAGTTGGGCCTGCGCGACGCCGGCCCAGACCCCCAGCGCCAGCCACGCCGCCAGCCCGGTCCAACTCCGCCGCCGGCCGCGCGCCACCGTCTGAGGTAAGCCTCCCCTCGGTCTATCTGCGGTCGTCCCCTTGCCCCGTGCCGTTTCCGCCGTCATGTTTTCCTCCTCATCAAACCCGATCCCCGCGCCGGATCCTGGTCCGTGTTCCCGCCGAAACCGGAACGCGCATTATAGCAGAACGTTCGATCTCTAGCGCCGCAGGATCGAAAAACCTATGAGGCACGTAAAAGACTCGAAACCTTTAGGAAGCGCCGGATGTCGCCCGGCGCTTCGTCACTTCTTTTTTGTCAGTGATACTGTTCCTGGAACCTCGAACCACCCGGCTACAGTGTTCCACGATGTGGCCTCAGATAGGAGTGCTACCTCGCGGTGACGCCGATGAGCCGCACGTCCTCGCACAGCCCGCGGGCGCTGAACACCAGCACGCAGTAGCGGGCCCCCGTGGGGTGAGTCCAGTCGCGGGCGTCGTAGAAGCGGGCGGACATCCCCTACGTCGATGACTCCGGGTGGTACGCGGACTTCCACAGCTTCCGGGTGACGTTCGCAAGCAACCTGATTGCGGCAGGTGTGGACGTGAAAACCGCACAAGACGGGATGCAATTCACAGGCTGTCCGGTTCAACAGGGTGCAATGGCGAACGCGCTGTCCGTCCCCTCGGACCTTGCCGTAACCGTCGGAGATTCTAAGGATTTGCGACGCATCGACGCGCACCGAAACGAACAGCGTGCCAAGGTTAAGTCACTGACCCCAACGGGATTCGAACCCGTGTTGCCGGCTTGAAAAGCCGGTGTCCTAGGCCTCTAGACGATGGGGCCTGAACTTCGCCGCATCCGGCGAAGTTCACGTCATTGTATGACCGGGGCGGTTTTGAGCAAGCTCTGCCTGGCCGACCGCTAGCCACACTTCCAGGTCGGCGGCGACGTCAGAAAGCGGTAGGCGATGGCGCAATGCAGGTGAACCCCCCAGGAAATGGCGGCGTCGGAAAAATCGAAGCGCGGGTTGTGCAGCGGGGCCATCTCCGCTTCGCCGGGGGGGCGCAGACCCAGACGGAACCACGCCGACGGCACCGCCTGGGCGAAAAAGGCGAAGTCCTCCGCGCCCATTCCTGACGCGGCGGCACGCTCGACGTGCTCCGGCCCCATGATCTCCGCGGCAACCTCCGCGACCAGGTCCGCACAGGCAGCGTTGTTGACCAATGCCGGATAGGGCTCGAGCTCGGTGTACTCCGCCTGGGCTTTGAACAGCTCGGGGACCGTCCGCACCATCCGCTCAAGTGACGACCGCACCTCTTCCGTCGTCGTCGGCCGCAAGGTCCGGTAGGTGCCCTTCAGGCGACAGGTATCGGGGAGGAGGTTATAGGCGTCGCCGGCGGCTACCTGGCAGATCGAAACGACGGCGGGGTCCAGCGGATCGATAAAACGTGTGCGAATTGCCTGGACCATGGTGATGAGGTGCGCCGCCGCCAGGATCACGTCAGAGCCCTGGTGCGGATAGGCGGCGTGAGTGCCCCGACCGGTGAGGGTGATGTCAAAGGCATGGGCGGCGGCAAGCACCGGACCGGAATCCACCGCCACGGTGCCGAGAGGCAGCCCCGGCCAGCCGTGGAAGGCGAAGGCCGCGTCCACCCGCGGAGCGTCCAGCACCCCGGCCTCAATCATTTTTCGCGCCCCGGCCCCGCCTTCCTCCGCCGGCTGAAAGATGAACTTCACGGCGCCGGGAAGCTGCTCGGCGAAACGGTGGAGCACGCGGGCGGCTCCGACGAGGCAGGTGGTATGGCCGTCGTGGCCGCAGGCGTGCATCTTGCCGGGATGCCGCGAGGCGTAAGGCAGGTCGGTCTTCTCGGTCAGCGGTAGGGCATCCAGGTCGGCGCGCAGGGCGACGCAGGGCGAACCCCGGCGCGCGTTGAGCACGGCCACGACGCCGGTACCCGCGATGTCGCTGGTGATCCTGAGATTCTCCAGCTTGGAGAGCTCCATCACGACGCGGCTGGCGGTGCGTTTCTCGGCGAACGCCGTTTCAGGATGGGCGTGCAAGTCGTGGCGAAACTCGATCAGTTCGTCGGTCAGGGCCTCGATGACGGGTTTGAAGTCCAACATGGTCCATCTCCCGGCGCCCGGCCGGCGGCGTTACTTGTACCCGGTTGCGCAGTCACTTACAACCTGGTGCTCCGTCAACGCTGAATCGGCGGGTTCGATGGCGGAATGATCGCGGCCATCCCCACCATCTCCTGTCGAGAGTGCGGCAGTCTCGTGGATGTTCATGTTGGGGATGCCCCTTTAACCTCGCCGGAGCCGGATTGCAAAACGAGTCCGAGCGTCGATAATACGCCAGACAACCGTGATCGGGAGCGGTCCGACTCGCTCCGTCGGGGAAACCGACCAAGCGGTTCGTGGCAGCGGAGGCGGCCCATCGTCCAGGAGGAGCAATGCAACCATGTCCAGAGCCAGATCGCGAAGCGAAGCGGATTGGGTAGCGGATGCCGTAGCAGACTTGTTGATGCGGGTTCCAGTATGGGTCGGTCCGACCGTTGCCGCCGTTGTGTACTTGGCGTTTCGGTTTGTTGTTCCACCGCTCGTCGGCTTGGTGGGTAAGCCGTTCGGACCGGAACTGGCAGGCTTGTCCCGGACGCTGTCCCCGCTGGTGGGCGTCATCGCTCTCGGCCTCTGGGTGTACGCTGAAATCAAGAGACGCGGCCGACGCTGGATCCTCGACAGCCGGTCCGACATCGCGAGTCTCCGTGACCTGACGTGGCAGGAATTCGAGCAGCTTGTCGGCGAGGCGTACCGCCGCCGAGGGTATGTCGTGACGGAGACCGGCGGTGGGGGAGCTGATGGCGGCGTTGACTTGGTCCTCCGCATGGCGGGCGAAACGACGCTGGTCCAGTGCAAACACTGGAAGACCTGGACGGTGGGCGTCAGGGTCGTGCGTGAGCTGTACGGCGTCATGGCGGCGGAGAAGGCTGCACGTGGGATCGTGGTCACGTGCGGCTATTTCACACAGGAGGCACAGGCGTTCGCCGCGGGAAAACCGCTGGAATTGGTGGATGGCCCGGCGTTGTGGGAGCTGGTGAAGACCGTCAAGACCCCCGGAACACCCGGGCTGGTTCCTTCAGGCCAGT
>JBGPAW010000252.1:0-5913 GCA_041480905.1 Phycisphaerae bacterium | reverse complement strand
GGAGCGGTTTGGCAAGACCGTGAACGTGGCCCTGCTCAAGCAGGTCATCGTCGGCTATCACGCCAACCAGCGGCAGGGCACCGTGCAGACTAAGAGCCGCGGCATGGTGGCGGGCTCCACGCGCAAGCTGTACCGCCAGAAAGGGACCGGAAACGCCCGGGTCGGCAACATCCGAACGTGCATCCGGCGTGGTGGGGGGCGCGCCTTCGCCAAGGGGCAACAGAACTTCCACCAGAACCTGCCTAAGAAAATGCGCCGCTTGGCCCGTAACAACGCCATCCTGGTGAAAATCACCTCCGGCAACGCTCTGATCGTCGATAACCTCGCCTTTGAGACGCCCAAAACCAAACAGTTTGCCGCCATGCTCGGAGCGCTGGGCGTGGAGGGCGGTTGCGTGGTGGCGGTGGCGGGCGGCGAAAAGAACGTGTGGCGCTCGGGGCGGAACATCCCCCGGACGGACATCCGCCCGGTGACCGACCTGCACGGATATGAGATTCTGCGGCGCAGGAAGTTGGTTTTCTCCCTGCCGGCCTTCGAGGCCTTACGTGGTGATCCGGTGGCGTTGCGTCCGGTGGGCGTGGGCCGCGATAGCGAGTAGTCTGGGCCATGGACATCTACCACATCATCAAGCGACCGCTGGTCACGGAGAAGGGGACCCACCAGGCGACGCAGTCGTGGGGCATGACCCGGACCGAACGGGCCCGCGGCGGGTCCTATGCGTTCGAGGTGCATCCCGACGCCAGCAAACCGATGATCAAGCAGGCCGTGGAGATGATCTACAACGTCAAGGTGGCAGAAGTGCGCACGGCGAACCGCCGCGGCAAACGGCGGCGGGTGCGTTACAAGACCGGCCAGACGCGGGATTGGAAAAAGGCCGTGGTGGTGCTGAAGGCCGACCACCACATCGATCTGTTCTAGCGCCGGGAGGCGGCGGTTTTGTGAAGTAGTGAGCAGCGATGGGCGTCAAACAGTACAAACCGACCAGCGCGGGACGACGGGTGGCCTCGGTCAACGACTATGCCGAGTTGACGGACAAGAAGAGTCGTCCGGAGAAGTCGCTGACCGAACGTCTGGTGCGGACCGGGGGGCGCAATCATCACGGGGAGATCACCTGCCGCCATCGCGGCGGCGGGGCGCGGCGGCTGTATCGCAAGATCGATTTCCAGCGTGGCAAGGACGACGTGGAAGCCACGGTGGTACGCATCGAGTACGATCCGAACCGCAGTTGCCACATCGCGCTCTTGCAGTACGCGGACGGAGAGAAGCGTTACATTCTGGCCCCGGCCCAGGTAAAGCCGGGTGACGTGCTGATGAGCGGTCCCCGCGTCGATCCCAAGGTCGGCAATTGCATGCCGCTCAA
Organism: Phycisphaerae bacterium; assembly: GCA_041480905.1. Lineage (GTDB taxonomy): Bacteria > Planctomycetota > Phycisphaerae > UBA1845 > UBA1845 > JAAEQG01. Next base: position 4,553 of record JBGPAW010000252.1, on the reverse strand, counting down.
AGCCATCCCGGTGGGGATGGACGTTCACAACGTCGAGATGAATCCCGGTCAGGGGGGCAAGCTGGTGCGGAGCGCCGGGGGACGAGCCCGGCTGCTGGCTCGCGAGGGCGATTGGGCACGCTGGTCATGCCCTCGGGCGAGATGCGGCAGGTGCGTTCGGATTGCCGGGCGACCATCGGCGTGCTGGGCAACGCCGACCACCAGAACCTGCGGATGGGCAAAGCCGGCCGCAACCGGCATCGGGGGCGTCGTCCGCGCGTGGGCGGCAACGCCATGAACCCGCACGACCATCCCATGGGCGGGGGCGAAGGGCACCGGCATGGGGGGCGCCAGCCGTGCAGCCCCACGGGGGTGCTGGCCAAAGGCGGCCGGACGCGCCGCCGGCGCAAGAATTCCAACCGGCGCATCCTGAGACGCCGCAAGAGCAAGCGTTACGGACAGTTGACCCTGTCCCGCAGATAGCAGGCTGTACGGTCATATGCGATTCCCCGAGGGAGTCGAACAGCGGCTGGGGAGGCCGGAACTTGAGGATGAGGTGACCCAGGGCATGGCACGCTCACAGAAGAAAGGCCCGTACGTGGACGAGAAGCTCTTTCGCAAGGTGCTGTTGGCGAAGGAATCGGGCCACAGCATCCCCATTCGGACTTGGGCGCGGCGTTGTACCATCGTTCCCGAGTTCGTCGGGCAGAAATTCGACATTCACAACGGGAAAATCTTTATCTCGTTGTATGTGACGGAAGACATGGTCGGGCACAAGCTCGGCGAGTTCAGTCCGACGCGGACGTACCGGGGGCACGCCGGCCACCGTAAGGCGTAGGGGGTCGGAGGCGCTCGGAGCGTGTGCATGAGGCAGTAAGAGGGATGGCGCAGAAGACGGCTATCGCGGAAAGCTGGGCGGCGAAGCATCGTTACGCGCGAATCAGCGCCCGCAAGGCGCGACTGGTGATGGACACCATCCGGGGGTTGGACTGCGATTCGGCCTTGGAGACCCTGCGCTTCGACCACCATCGGGCGAGCGGCATGATCGCGGACGTGTTGACCTCGGCGATGGCCAACGCCAACGAACAGGAGGCGGACATGGGCGGTCTGTACGTGGCGGAAGCGCGGGTCGACGAGGGCCCGTATTACCGCCGCTGGCAACCCAAGGACCGCGGCCGGGCCCACCCCATCGCCAAGCGGACGAGTCATTTGTTCGTCCGGGTGGCGGGGCGGTAGCCGGTCGGAGCGTGCGTGCTCGTCACGCGGAGTGCGGAGCGGAAGTTTTCGGCAGGGCGGAGTGAACCGTGGGGCAGAAGATCCATCCACTCGGGTTTCGGGTCGGGATTACCGAGGACTGGCGGTCGCGGTGGTACGCACCCAAGTCGGTGTACGGGGACTTCCTGATTGAAGATCAACGGATCCGCAAGTACATCGATCAACAGCTCAACCGTCAGCCGCCCTATGCCGCCGTGTCCAAGATCGAGATCGAGCGGACCCGCAACGAGGTGAAGGTGATCCTGCACACCGCCCGTCCGGGTCTGGTCATCGGCCCCAGGGGAGCGGAAGTCGACAAGCTCAAAGAGGCGTTGGAGGGTCTCGTCGAGCGCAAGATCAGCCTGAACATTGTCGAGATTCGGCATCCGGACCTCGATGCCAAGCTGGTCGCCGAGGCCGTCGCCGAGCAACTCAAGAAGCGCGGGGCCTTCCGCCGGGTGATGAAACAGCGGGCGGAAACCTGTATGGCAGCAGGGGCCCGGGGCGTAAAGCTCATGTGCAGCGGTCGTCTGGGCGGGGCCGAAATGGCCCGCCGCGAGACCAAGATCATGGGGTCCATCCCGTTGCACACCCTGCAAGCCCACGTGGATTATGCGGTGGCCCAGAGTCACACCACCTATGGAGTGATCGGGGTTAAAGTGTGGCTGTATCAAGGCCGGTACGGACAAGAGGTGGAAGGCGTGGAGGTTCCGCGTCGCGGGGGCGACCGTCCGCGCGGCAAGCGGGGGTAGGGTTCCGGCCCGGTGAGGCCCGTCCCACCCGGCACGGGAGTGCAGTGGAGATGCGCTCATGGCGTTGATGCCCAAACGGGTCAAGTTCCGAAAGTCGCAGCGCGGACGGGTCCGCGGCCGAGCGAGCCGCGGCAACACGGTGGCCTACGGCGATTTCGGCTTGCAGGTGCTGGCGGGCGGGTGGGTGAGCGCCCGGCAAATCGAGGCCGGCCGGGTGGCGGCGACCCACTTCCTGCACCGCGAAGGTCGGGTTTACGTACGCATTTTCCCCCATAAACCGGTGTCGGCCAAACCCTTGGAGACGAGGATGGGAAAAGGCAAGGGCGATCCGGAGTTTTGGGTGGCGTGCGTCCGCCCCGGGATGATTCTGTTCGAGATCGGGGGGGTGGTGGAAGAGGTGGCCCGGGCCGCTTTTCGCCGGGTGGCGGCCAAGATGCCGCACCGCTGCCGTTTCGTGGCCCGCAAGGTGGGAGTGTAGGTCCCGGCATCGGCGCCCCGGGAACCAGTGTGCTTCGAGCGGACGAACGCCATGAAGATAGCCGAATTGCGGGCGATGAAAACGGAGGAGTTGCACGGCGAATTGGACCGTTTGCGCCGCCACCTGTTCGATCTGCGGACCCAGGCAGTGACGGAAAAGCTGGAGAACCCCAACCAGTTGACCCAGACCAAGCACGACATCGCTCGGGTGTTCACCGTGCTCAACGAGCGGGGTGAGACGCAGATCGAGCAACAGCAGTACCATCTGGAGTCGCTGGCCACCCACCGTCGCGGCGGGTAGGCCGGGCATCCTGGAGACCAGCGGGAGGCTGACCGGACGTGATGAGCGAGAGCAGCACAACTGAGCGACGCCCCAGGGCGAAGCGCACCGGGGTGGTGACGTCGGACAAGGGCGACAAAACCATCCGGGTGATCTATCAGTACATGGTGAAACACCCCAAGTACGGCAAATACCAGCGGCGCCGGACCACGCTGCACGTTCATGACGAGCACAACGTCGCCAAAGTGGGCGACCGGGTGGAGGTGATGGCCTGCCGCCCGATGTCCAAGACCAAGACGTGGAGATTGGTCCGCGTGCTGGAGAGTCGCGCCTCGTAGGATGGATCGGGGTGTAGCGGGCGCTCGGAGCGCAATGGGTCATAACGATGATTCAGATGCAGACCATGGTGGACGTCGCCGACAACACCGGGGCGAAACAGGCCCAGGTGATTACGGTGCTCAAGGGCAGCACGGCCCGCACGGGCAAGCGCAAGCTCAAACACGCCCGGTTGGGCGATATCGTGGTGGTGACCGTGAAAAAAGCCTTGCCCAACAGCGATTTTAGCGGCGGGGCGACGCGCAAGGACCGCCAGACCCGCCGGCTGGCCAAGGCGGTGGTGATCCGTACCAAGCGCCCCACGCCGCGGCGCGACGGCAGCTACGTGCGGTTCGACAGCAACGCGGTGGTGCTCCTGGACAACAACAACGACCCCCGCGGAACGCGGATTTTCGGCGCCGTGGCTCGAGAGCTGCGGGAGAAAGGTTACATGAAGATCATCTCGCTGGCGGAGGAAGTGGTCTAGCGGGAGGTGGGAGGTCTTGCGGCGGTGCGGGAGGGCCGACCGCCGGTGGAGTGGGCATCATGGCTTACCATGTCAAACGCAACGACGTCGTGGAAGTGATCAGCGGCGACCACAAGGGCGCCAAAGGCAAGGTGCTGCGCGTCGATCCGGATCGGGGTCGGGTGGTGGTGGAGGGGGTCAACATGGTCTACCGCCACGTGCGGCCGACCCGCCGCAACCCCCAAGGCGGGCGCGTGCAGAAAGAGGCCCCGATCCACATTTCCAACGTGTTGCCGGTGGATGCCAAGATCGGGCACGGGGCCCGGGTGCACTTTGAAACCGAGTTTGATGAATCCGGGAAGGTCCAGTGTAAACGCCGCGTGACCGTAGCCGGGACGGTGCTGGACACCCTGCGGCGCGCCGCGGCGTCCGGGTAGGTTGAGGCGGTCCTACGAGGGAGTTGGCGATCATGGCCAGACTGCTGGAGCGCTACACGCAGGAGATTCGACCGGCGTTAAGCCAGGAATTCGGGCGCAGTAACCTGCTGTCCATTCCACGGCTGTCCAAGGTGGTGCTGTCCATGGGGCTGGGCAAGGCGTTGCAGGAGAAGAAACGCCTGGAGTCCGCGACCGCGGACCTGGCGCGGATCACCGGGCAGAAGCCGCTGGTGTGCAAGGCCCGCAAGAGCGTGTCGAATTTCAAGCTGCGTAAGGGGTATGAGATCGGACTGAAAGTCACGCTGCGCGGGAAGCGGATGTGGGAGTTTGTGGATCGACTGGTCAACACGGTCATCCCGCGTGTCCGCGACTTCCGCGGGCTGAACCCGCAGAGCTTCGACGGCCGCGGCAATTACTCGCTGGGAGTGAGCGAGCAGACGATCTTTCCGGAGATCGACGCGGCGGCGGTGGAGTGGCCGCAGGGCATGAACGTGACCATCGTGACCACGGCCAGGAACGACCGCCAGTGCCGGGCCCTGCTGCGGCTGATAGGTATGCCGTTCCGGACCGAGGGCGAAAAGCAGGCCAAGGCG
>JBGPAW010000251.1:0-5928 GCA_041480905.1 Phycisphaerae bacterium | reverse complement strand
GCCTGGGCGCCCAGCGCCGCGACCTGGTCGCGGAAACGGACCGCGTCCTGCCGCAGGAAGTCGGCCTCCTGATGGTAGGTCTGGGCGTAGTAGTAAAGGATGACACCCTTAAGCCGGTTGGCGAGCACGTCGTCGCTGCCGCTCACGTTGCCGGAAGATTCGCCGAGGCCCTGGTTCACCGCCCCGAGGGCTTGTTCGAGGAGCTTGTGGTTCTCCGCCGCCAGGCGTTCGCGTTCCCGCAGCCCTTGGGTCAGGGTGAGGGTCATCTGGTCCACGTTGGTCCCGAGACGCCGGCCCGAGATTCCTTTCAGGCGGCGATCTTCCTCCTCGACGGCGGCGCGGTTCTGTTCGTCCCCGAGCAGCTTGCGGACGTCGATGTCGGGACCGAGGCCGGTGCGCGCCAAGGCCTCCGTGAGATCGGTGATGCGTTCCTGGTTCTGGCTGAACTGATAGAGCAGGCGGCGGGCCCGTTCGGTGTGCTCGTTGGTCTTGGCCAACACCTTGGCCTGGCGGCCCTGCAGACGCGGAGCCAGTAAGAATGCCCCGGTGCCCACCAGCACGGCAATGGCGGCTACGATCGCACCGACGAAGGGTCTATTCACGGCGTACTCCCCTGCATCGAACTCGACACTCCACGTGCCGACGCGGTCAAGACTCCATTCTAATCGCGGCCCGAGCAAATGGAAGCGAGTGCTCTGACACACCTGATTCGATGGGCGGGGTTTGAGGGGAGGAACGTAGCGGCTGGCGTCCCCGCGGGCCGACGGCCTGCGGGGACGCAGGCCGCCACTGATGGGATTTCGGCCTCTGAGCCGATATGATTCACAGGGCGGGCTTGGGCCCCGGCGGTAGGGTTCTGCGCGGCGCGGGCCGCCGATCCGCCTCGCGGCCAAGCGGCCGAAAGGACTCGAATCCAATCGACGGAGGAGAGATCATGCTCTACGCGGCCATGACCTTCTGGTTGCTGGTGGTGGTTTTTTCCGCGTGGGGGGTGCACCAGTTATGGAGCGGGCTGGTCAAGCCGCGCGTGGTCAACACGGTGCTGCTGCCCGGTACGCTGGTGGCCCAGCTCGGCCACGTCCTGGGGCTGCTGGTGACCGGCGGCACGGTGAACAACACCACGCTGTACAAGGACGACGAGACCGGCGCTCCCGAGCAGACGCGCAACCCCCGCCCGCGCGTGCCCATCGTGGGGCCGGTGGTCGTTGGCCTGCTGCCGATTCTGGCTTGTGCCGCGGCCATCTACTTCGTGGCCCAGTACCTGGGCGGGACCGTCGTCCACGACATGAACCGAGAGCGGGTGGCCACGGCCCTGCCTTCGACCTTGCCGGGGTTTTGGGAATTGCTCAGGGCCCTGATCACCCTGGCCGAGACCACCCTGGCGGCGGCCCTGGCCAGCGATTGGGCCGACTGGCACGTGGGGTTGTTCCTGTATCTGCTAGTGTGCCTCACCGTGCGGATGGCCCCGTTTCCGGGCAATCTCCGGGGGGCGCTCGGGGCGATCCTCGTGCTGGGGCTGCTGGCCTTTCTCGTCAGCCAACTGGCGGCGGCGACCACCGAAAACATCCAGAGCGGCTGGGCCGTCCTGTCGCTGTCCGTAGGCACCCTGCTGGTGCTGCTGCTCTTCAGCCTCTTGGTCCGCGGCGGAGTGGGACTGATCAAGCTGCTGGCGGGCAATGCGTAGCGGGGCAACTTGTTCTTGTCGCGCCATAAAGGACCAGGTGCATGAGAAGACCGCTGGTCGCTGGTAATTGGAAGATGCACTGCACCTTGGAAGAGGGCCGCAGCCTGGTCGCGAACATCCGCGATCACCTCCCCCGTTTCGGGAAGGTGGAGATCGTGGTCTGTCCGCCTTTCACCCTCCTTTACCCGATGACGCAGGAGGTGGCGGGCACTGACTTCAAGCTGGGTGCCCAGAATTGCTACTGCGAGAACCAGGGGGCGTTCACCGGCGAGATTTCGCCCCCGATGCTCAAGGCTGCCGGGTGTACCTACGTTATCATCGGGCACTCCGAACGGCGTCAACACTTTGGCGAAACGGGCGACCTGCTCCGGCGTAAGGTCCGGGCGGCCTTAGCCGCCGGCCTGGACGTGATTTACTGCCTGGGCGAGACCCTGGACCAGCGGGAAGGCCACCAGACCGAGTCGGTGCTAGAGCGGCAACTCACCGAGGTGATGGCTGCGGACGTGGACCCCCGGCAGGTGGTGCTGGCATACGAGCCGGTCTGGGCCATCGGGACAGGGCGGAACGCGACGCCGGGGCAGGCCCAGGCGGTGCATGCGTTTCTGCGGGCCAAGATCGGCGGGATTTGGGGGCGAGGAACGTCCGATAACCTGCGGATTCTCTATGGCGGCAGCGTCAAACCGGACAACGCCGCGGGGCTGATGGCCTGCGCGGACGTGGACGGAGCCCTGGTCGGCGGGGCGTGCCTCAAAACGGAAAGTTTTCTGGCCATCGTGGGCGCCGCCGTGGATTCGGTGTAGAATGCGGGGTTCTGGTTTTGGCCTCAGGGCCTATCGGGAACGTGAGGAGCAGATTCTTTAAGCTGTCTTTCGGCCGGCGGGAAAGTCGGTTTCACAGGTTGACGAGAGGCTTTCGAGGGACATTCCAAGATGACACTGGGACAGTGGATTCTGCTGATTACCCTGTTGGTGAGTTGCGTTCTCCTGATTCTCGTGATCCTGATCCAACGGGGTCGCGGCGAAGGATTGGCGGGGGCCTTCGGCGGCGGGGGCGGGAGCGCGTTTGGGGCCAAGACGGGGGATGTGTTCACGGGGATCACGGTGGCCTTCGCCTGCGTTTTTCTCCTGCTGAATGTGTTTGGGAACTACATTTTCATCCCCGCCGAAGGAACCGAGTCCACCCCGGTCGTTCGGCAACCTCAGTCCCCGGCGCCGACTTCGGCGCCCGCTCCGGTCGCGGGTATGCCCGTGCCGCGGACGCAGTCGCCGGCCCAGCCGGTGACACCGGCACCGCGTTCCCCCGGCGCCACGGAGCCTAAGCCGGAGGCGCCGCAGGGCGGCCAGGTTCCCACACCCGCGCCCGAGGGCGGCGAGAGCCCATAGCCTATGATTCTCTCCATGACCGGGTACGGAGATGCGCAGGCCAGCGTGGAGGGCATCTCCTATGCGCTGGAAATTCGCAGCCTGAACAACCGGTACTTCAAAGCCCTGATCAAGCTGCCGGAGTACCTGCAGTTTTTCGAGAGCGAGGTGGAGAAGCTGCTGCGGACGCGGCTGGGGCGGGGGAGTATCAGTTGCGTGCTGCGGGTGCGCAACGACGGCGCCACGGACTACAAGATCAATCCGGGCGCGCTGCAGGATTACGTGAACCAGATCTGCGCCGTCCGACTTCCGGCCGGCGTGCATGCCACGCTGGACCTGGGGTCGGTGGCGGCCATGCCCGGCGTCTGCCAGCCGCCCATCCTGGATGAGGCGCTGCGCCGGAAATACTGGGAGATCATCCGGGGGTTGATTGAGGAGGCCCTGGCCAAGCTGGTGCGCATGCGGCAGGAGGAAGGAGAGGCCCTGTGCGCCGACCTGCTGGCGCATTGCCAGCGGACGCGCACCTACCTGGCCGAGATCACCACGCTGGCCCCGCGAGTCGCCCAGGACTACCACGAGCGTTTGCGGACGCGGGTGCAGATGCTGCTGAACGAGGGGGCGGCCAAGCTCGAATTGGACGGAGACGCGCTGGCCCGCGAGGTGGCCATCTATGCCGAGCGCTGCGACATCAGCGAGGAACTCGCCCGGTTGGCTTCGCACCTGGAGCAGTTTGCCAAGTTCTGCCACAGCAAGGAGCACGCCGGGCGGAAACTGGATTTCCTCGCCCAGGAGATGCTGCGCGAGGCCAACACCATCGGCAGCAAGAGCAACGACGCCGAGATCGCGGGTCACGTGGTGGAGATTAAGGGACTGATTGATCGTCTGAAGGAACAGGTGCAGAACGTGGAGTAGGGCGACAGGCGTGACACCGGCGAGCGGGAGCAAGCGGGCCAAACTGGTGGTGATCAGCGGCCCGTCGGGGGCGGGCAAGACGTCGATCTGCGACGCTCTGCTGGCGCGTCTGCCGCGGGCGGTGTGGAGCGTGTCGGCTACGACGCGGCCGCCGCGGGGCAACGAGACCAAAGGCCGAAACTACGATTTCATCTCGGCGGAGGAGTTCGCCCGGCGCAAAGCGGCAGGAGCTTTTTTGGAGACGGCCGAGTATTGCGGGTACTCCTACGGCACGCCGGCGGAACCGGTTTACCAGGCCCTGGAGCGCGGCAGTGACGTGATCATGGAGATCGACGTGCAAGGCGGCGTGCAGGTGGCCCGGCGGATGCCCGAGTCGGTCCGCGTCTTCGTCCTGCCGCCGACGATGGAATCGCTCAAGGCCCGACTGGCAGGCCGGAACACCGAATCCGCCGAGCAGTTGCGCAAGCGGCTGGCGGCGGCCGACGGCGAAATCGGCTTCGCCCGCGACTCGGGCGGTTATCCGTATTTCGTGGTCAATGACGATCTGGAAGCGACGGTGCAACACATTCTCGACCTGATCGAGCAGGAGCGTAAGAAAGCATGATCGAAGCCCTGAAAGACGACAAGATCATCGACCAGATCGGCGGTCGCTTCAAATTGACCGCCTTGATCCAGCGGCGGGTGGTGCAGTTAATGCACGGGGCCCGCCCGATGGTTCCGGACGAGGGCTTGACCATCATAGAACTGGCCGTCCGCGAGGTCCTGGAAGGCAAGGTCAAGCCCAAGGCTCCGACGGAGGAGTCCGACGTCGATGCCGACATCTGAACCGGACCAAGCCGGCGACCTGGCGGGTTATGAGGTGCTGGTGGCGGTGTGCGGAGGCATCGCCGCGTACAAAGTCTGCACCGTCGTCTCGCAGTTGGTGCAGCGCGGGGCGGGCGTGACCGTGGCGATGAGCCGGGCGGCCCGCAAATTTGTGGGGCCGATCACCTTTCAGGCGCTCTCGGGGCGGAAGGTCCTGACCAGCCTGTGGCAGGCGACGACCGACTACGACGCGGAACACATCCATGTCACCGAACGGGCCGATCTGTGCATCGTGGCCCCGGCGACGGCCAACATCATCGGCAAGATCGTCTCCGGTATCGCCGACGACGTGGTCAGCACGCTGTTGGCGAGCGTCCGCGAGCGGGTGCTGCTCGCTCCGGCGATGAACACGCGCATGTGGGAGAACCCGTTCGTGCAGGGCAACGTGGCTCGCTTGAAAGAGGCCGGCTTCCAACTGGTCGGCCCAGGCGAAGGCTGGCTGGCCTGCCGCACGGTCGGGACGGGGCGCATGGCCGAACCCGAGGAAATCATCGCCGCAGCCGTTCAGATTCTTAAAGCTCAGGGGCCGCGAAGCGGAACATAATCGTTGGGACCGCCGGGCGGACCGGCAGCTCTCCGCATCCCTCCGCTCCCTGGCGGTCGCGGCTCGGATAGGACGTGCGCGGGGGAACGAAGCATCTGCGAGGAGATCGCCCCATGCGGATCCTTATCACCGCGGGGCCGACCCGCGAGTACTTCGACGACGTTCGCTTCATCTCCAACGCTTCGAGCGGGAAGATGGGGTACGCCCTGGCGGCCGAGGCCGCCCGGCGCGGACACCAGGTGGTGCTTGTCTCCGGCCCGGTCGAATTGGCGGCCCCACCGGGGGTGGAGCGGGTGCCGGTGGTCACGGGTCGGGAGATGCTCGAAGCCTGCCTTAACCATTTCGAGACCTGCGACGCCGCGGTGATGTGCGCCGCGGTCTGCGACTATCGACCGGCCACGCGAACGGAGGGCAAGGCCCTCAAAATCCCCACGGCCCATTCCGTTACTCTCGAGCCCACCGAGGACATCTGCGCGACCCTGGGCCGCCGCAAAGGACACCGCGTGGTCGTGGGTTTCGCCCTGGAAAGCATCCGAACCGCGACCGTCAGGGAGCGGAATCAG
>JBGPAW010000250.1:0-5934 GCA_041480905.1 Phycisphaerae bacterium | reverse complement strand
CGACCGCGCCGACGGCCAAACGCCCGACAGCGACATGGTCTACGAATACGGCGTGACCGACGCGCTGCACGACGGGATCATCAAGACCCCCGTTGTGTATCAGCCGGACATCAAGACCGTGCAGTTACTAAGCAGTCCGCGGTGTGGGCTACACCCTGGCCAAGGCCGAACTCCTAGCGCTCCGTCTACGTTGATTCTCGGGATTGGTGTCCCCGTAATCCGAGCCCGGAGCGCAAGCGACGGGTCGCCGCCGTGGTATGCCAACCCCAAGGTTCAGGTGTGTCGGACCACTAGCCCCGCAGGGGCGACAGTAGGTAGCCCAGGGCATCAGCCCTGGGTAGAGGTCGCCCCCTCGCTCTTAGCCCCGGAGGGGCGAAACAAGTAAAGTTCCCTACACACCGTAGCCTACCCTACGGACTGCTGAGTAACCGTTCGGCGAAGTGGGCTGTGAACTACGGGGGCCTCGATTTCGCGATGCGGGCCGCTTACATCTACATCACCGACGCTCGAGGCCGCTAGGAGACGGCCGGGGAGGTGCCCACGGAGAAGACCGCCTTGACCCGGCCCGCTGCACCCGCCCGAGCCCCGGACGCGTGCCCGGCGCGGGTTTCCCCCGTGCCTCCGCCCTTGCCGCCCTGCCCGAATCCACGTACAAGATGGGGGGGTGCTACGTGCCGGGCGACGCGCACGCGGATCAACCTGGCGTTGCGATGGACTCCACCTATGCCGAGGAAGCCGGGATCCAACGACCGCGGCGACGAGACCGCCGGACCCCTCAAGGGCGAGTTCATCGCCCCGCCGGAGGTGTCCGACGCCGACGAGCGCGCTGACGCCCTGCCCGCGCAGGAGGAGTTCTGGCGCCCGCCCGTGCGCTTCGGCAGCGTGCCGGTGGAAAAGGAACCCCTGGGCTGGGACCGCCGCCGCGGCAGGTCGAGTTGCAGACGGGCAAGCTGTTCCGCGTGCCCGACTTCACCATCGAGCACTGGGGCGTGTACGAGTCGCGGCGGCTGGCGGAGATGCCGCCGGACCAGTTCCGCGCCTTCGTCCTGCGCTGCTTCGGCGCAACTTTGGAGTGCGGCGGCTTGCCGCCGCTTTCAAAGCGGGAGCAGGCTCCCGCACTCCAAAGCAATCAGTCCAAAGAAATCCACGGCTACAAGGGCGCCATCCCAGTCTGGGTGGGCCAGCCGGACCAGAAGAAAGGTGTCACCGGCAAGGACGTTGAAGCCTTCGCCAACGCCATCCGCAAGACGCTGCGCTATCAGCAGGACAACCTCCGCGACGGCATCATGCTGGCCTGGGCCTTCCGCCCCGATGCGCAGGAGGCCGCCGAGCGGCTGCGCCGCCTGGAGCAGACGGAATTGAACTTCATCCGCCTGGACATGATCCGCATCGACTCGCCGCGCTTCCGCGAGCACGTCTCGGCCCTGTCCACCGAGCACGCCGACTACGAGAACTTCCTGACCTTCGTGCAGCCGCCGCGCGTCGAGGCCGGCCACAAGCGGATCGCTCCACGAACCTACAAGTTCGACGTGAGCGAGACGGCGGTCCTCAACCCCGGGGCAAAGATCATCAACGTGCAATGGGACTTCGACTACGGCGAGCGGTTCAGCAGCACGCCGGGCTACTCGTTCATCCGCGGCAAGAACAAGGAAGCCGCGTTGCAGGTGCAATACGAGTTTCCGTCGGCCGGGACGTACAGCGTGGCCTGCAAGGTGCAGGACGACATGGGCGGCGAGGGGACATGGACCGGTGAGGTCGTGGTAACATGACTGAGACCATTCGAGAATGGGCCAATCGCGCCGAATACGATCTGGAGTCCGCCCGAACGATGCTGGTTGGCGGGCGGTATTTCTATGTCGTCTTTTGCTGCCAACAAGCCGTGGAGAAGGCCCTTAAGGCGGTCATTATCTCAAAGACCGGGCAGCTCGCGCCTCGCATCCACAACCTACCCAGACTGGCGGAGTTGGCGGGCTTGCCCATGGAGGCGAGCCGTCTCGAGTTGATGGCCCGCTTGTCGGCTTTCTATTTTCAATCAAGATATCCGGGAAAAACCGAGTTGCCCGAGGGGCCTGCCGCCGAGATGCACGTCCAAGCCCTGCTGAATCAAACGGAGGAGACGGTGAAATGGTTGCTCTCAACCCTGATCTGACCCGACGCGCCCTTGCCGCGGTCACGGCCTTGCGCCGCGAGGGAGTCCTGCGGGCGGTTTACCTCTTTGGCTCTCATGTGGACGGCCGCGCGGATGAGTGGAGCGACATTGACCTCGCGGCGTTCATGGACGGCGTGGAATCGTGGGATCTGTGGCGCCGGACCGAGGTCATTGTGCGCGTGCAGAAGGAAGTAGGGTTTGACGTGGAACCGCATCTTCTCCCGGCCTCATCCCTGAGCGCCCCCGAAGCGGGCAGTTTCGCGGCCTACGTGATCCAGCACGGCATTCCGCTTCCCGAGGACCCCGCACCTCCAAGCTAGCGAGAGGCTTTCGGCATGTTCAACAAGTTCTCTCGCTGCGAAGAGCAATTCGCCCAATGGCGACGCGACGGCATGCCCGGCCTTAAGGGAGAGTCGTACAAATACATCGAGTTCCTGACTTCGAAGGATGATGATCGCGCTGCCCGCGACGGCACGCTCTGGCCCCATCAGTGGGAGTCGTTCCTGCGCGTCGTGTACGCCCACGAGATCCTGGGCAAGGCGGAAATCGGGTGTGACGGGCTGCTGCTGAACGTCGTGACCGGCGGCGGCAAGACGGCCGTCATCGCTGCGCTGATCGCCTGGCTCCGCATCGCCCACGATGTGCAGAAGTTTGTACTTCTGTGCCCCAACCTGATCGTCCGCGACCGGCTGGAGGAGGACTTTGACGCCGGCAAGGTGTTCCGCGACCGCGACCTCCTCCCCGATTGGTCAAACGCCGGGCCGGGAGATTTTGTCCTGACCACGCTCGGCAGTGGGAAGGAAGGCGGATGGGCCAGTCTGTTCAGCGCGAGCGTAATACTCGGGAACATCCACCAGTTCTATCAGAGCAACAGGAGCGGGCAGAGCAATCTGTCCGCGCTGATGAACGGCCCGGACTTCGCCCTGTTCAACGACGAGGCCCACAACTCCCCCGCGCCGGAGTATGAGGCGACGCTTCAACGGATGCGCGAGAAGATTGTCTTGCGCGTGGACACCACCGCCACGCCCGACCGCGCCGACGGCCAAACGCCCGACAGCGACATGGTCTACGAATACGGCGTGACCGACGCGCTGCACGACGGGATCATCAAGACCCCCGTTGTGTATCAGCCGGACATCAAGACGGTGCAGTTAACCTACACCGACGGGCGAGCGGTGCTGGTCGGCGAGCGGGGGCGCTGGCCATCCGACGAAAGCACTTCTCCGCCGATCATCCGCACGTCCGCCAAGTGGAAAAAACGCTGCGGAAGCACTGCGGCCGCGTGCCGGAATAGCTATCCGCTATCCGCTTTCGACTTTTCGACTTTTCCCCGTTCCCCTCCTCCTTCTCCATTCTCTATTCCCTCTTCCCTCTTGCCTTTCTTCCCGCCTCCCCCTTCGACGGGTATGATCCTTGTGTACCTGTTGACCTCCAGGAGGATTCCGCCATGGAACCGATCACCACCGCGACCGCCGCCGGCAGCAACGCAGAGCGCGATGGGTATAATCGGTACAATGTTCTGATGGTTGTTCTGGGTCCGGACTGAAATGGAGCAGAGGGATTTCCATCATGACTGATGATCGTGATCCGATTGCGCGACTTGTGCAAGCCTGCCGCCCCAACGAATCACTCGCGCCCGACGACCCGCGTTACGTCAACTGTGACGACGTGCGCGGCGAAAACCTGGTCGCACGCTTGGAGCGTAGCCTGCGCCGCGCGGACCCCGCCAAGCCCGAGTTCAAGCTCTTCGCCGGACACCGCGGCGTGGGAAAAACCAGCGAATTGCTGCGCCTCAAGCGACTGCTGGAAAAACCCGCGAGAGGTCGCGGCACCCCCCGGCCTTTCAAGGTCATCTTCTTCGACATCACGGACAAGTTGGACCCGAACGACGTCGATTTCCCCGATCTGTTGGTGTTGACGGCCGCCGAAGTACAGCGACAACTCCGCGAAGCATGCATTCCGGGCTTCAGCAAGACGTCGCGGTATCTCGAACGCGTATGGGATGACATCAAAGGCACCCTGGCGAAGAAAGTGGTCATCTCGGGTGCCGAGGTAGACGTCGAGTTCGCCAAGCTGGCCCTGGAGTTCCGCAACCAACCCAACGCTCGTCAGGATTTACGGGCAGCCATCGAACGGCAGAGCACTTCCCTCCTGGCAGCCGTGAACGATCTCTTGACCCACGCCAACAAGACCCTGCGCACCCCGGCGAAGGGAAGGAAGGACGGCCTCATTCTAATCATCGACGGTTTGGACAAGGTCGTGCGGCGGGAACTGCCAAACGGGGGCAATACTCACGACCGGCTCTTCATCGATCGCCGGGAACAGCTCGCCAGCTTGAACGTGCATACGATCTACACCGTGCCGATTTCGCTCTATTACTCACCGCTGAGTGCCCAATTGGAACAGACGATCGGCGAGTTCAACACCCCTCTGCCGATGATCCACTTGCGCCCCGATGACCGGTCCAGGGTCGCGCCGGACACGGCCGGGATGCACAAAATGTGGGAGATCCTCGAGAAACGCTGCGCGTACGCGCGGGTAAAGATCGAGAGCGTGTTCGATGAGCCGGAAACAGGGCGATACCTTTGCGAGATGACCGGTGGCCATCCGCGGCACTTGATGATGCTCGTCCAATCCGCCGCGGGCGCCGTCGACGCGCTGCCGATCACGAGGGATGCCGCCGAACAGGCCGTACGGAATTACGCGAACAGCCTCCTCCGTGAGGTCCCGGACGCGTTCTGGCCTAAGATTCGCAAATTCGCCGCACCTTGCGAGGACATCCCTAAGGACGAAGACCATCAACGGATGCTGCTGTTGTTGCACGTCTTTGAGTACATGAACGGCCGCCCGTGGTACGAGGTGAATCCTGTCCTGCGAACCCTTCCCAAGTTCAACGCCGATTGAAGCTGGCCCCGCGAGCGAGTCGCTCCGTGCGCTGCGGCGAGGTCTGTTGCGCACCCAGGGTTTCGGTCTGTTCGTGGCCGTGTGCAATCGACCCGTCGATCGGATGCACCTGATCGAGCACTTGGCAGAATCCATGCCCGGTGTAACCGTGCAGACGGTTTCGCTGAGTGCGCAGACGACCGATCCGTTAGAAGAAGCCCTGGGCCAAGTGGACCCCAACATGGCCGGTCCAGTGATGCTGGTCGGCTGGGAGGACGCCGTTCCGTCTGCGGCCAAGGACCACCCCGTGCTGTACGCCCTGAACCTGCGCCGCCAGGAGTGGCCGCAGAAGCTGCCTCGGCCGGTGGTGTTCTGGGTGCCGGAGTACCTGCTCGGGTTGTTGGGGCGCGAGGCCCCGGATTTCCTGGACTGGCGCAGCGACACGGTGCACTTCGACACGCTTACTGAAGAGGATTTGCTGCCGTTCCGGTCCGCGGAATGGGCGGGTGGGTCGGATGAATACCTGCCCACACCCGCGCGGCGCGAGCGTATCCGCGAACTCCATTCCCGGCTGACCGTGGCGGCCCACACGGACGATCCGGCCGTGCTGGCGGCCCACGCCGACTGGATGAACGAACTCGGCAACCACTATCGTCACCTCGCTGAGTTCTCGCTGGCAAAGGAGATGCATGAGAAGGCGCTCGAGATCAACGAGCGTCTCGAGCGATGGGCAGACGCGGCCGGTACCCAATCCGACTTAGCGCGCGTCTTGAGAGACCTCGGCGAGTACGCCGCGGCGCGGCAGCGCATGGAGGCGGCCATCGCCATCCAAGAGAAGCACTTCCCGCCCGACCATCCCACCCTGGCCATCAGCTATTCCAACCTGGCGCTGATCCTGAAGG
>JBGPAW010000249.1:0-5944 GCA_041480905.1 Phycisphaerae bacterium | reverse complement strand
GCAAGCGCAGGACGAACCGGCCCGGCGGTTCGACGTGGCCCAGGTCTGGTCGGAGCACGGCGGTCGCCCGACGCTGCTCGGGCGGCGTATGGGTCATCGGCGCGACCAACTGCTCACGGAACTGGCCCGGGCAAAGGAAGTATTTCCGCTCTTAGACCGCCTTCCGGCCAACCTCCCGCCGAGGTTCGTCGAACTCAACACGGTGGAGGCCCACGCCTTCTTACGGGAGTGGGGCCCGCTGTTGGCGGCCCGGGGGTTCGGGGTGACCGTCCCGTCGTGGGCCACCCGCCCGGAGCAGCGTCTGGGTCTGCGCTTGTTCGTTCGCCCAGTCCCGGTCGAGGGGACCGGGGCCGTCACCGCCGGGGTACTCGGCCTGAACAGCCTGCTGGACTTCGATTGGCGGGTGGCGGTCGGCGACGTGCAACTGTCCCTGGCGGACTTCGAGCGGCTGGCAGCGCAACCGATTCCGCTGGTCCGGTACGGCGAGGCCTGGTTGGAGATCGACGCGGCGGCAGCACAGGCCGCTCTGGCGTTCATGCGCCAACGTCCCGCGGAGCAGATGACCCTGCGCGACGCGCTGCGCGTCGCTTACGGGGCGGAGGACATCGGGGCCGGGCTGCCCATCGTCGGCCTGAGTGGAACCGCTTGCATCGAGCGACTCCTGCGCGAATCCCCATCGGCAGTCCTCGAGTCGCTTCCGCAGCCGGCGGCTTTTCGGGGCACGTTACGTCCGTATCAGCGGCGCGGCTTGGACTGGCTCGTGTTTCTCGATCGCTGCGGGATCGGGGCGTGCCTGGCCGACGACATGGGCTTGGGCAAGACCATCCAGCTCATCGCTCTCTTGCTGCACGAACGGGAAGACGGGACCCAAGTCGGCCCGACGTTGCTTTTCGCCCCCGCCTCGGTGGTGGGGAACTGGGAACGGGAGATTGAGCGGTTCGCCGGGTCTGACCGGCTGGAAGGCCGGTCCCACACTGGCTTGCGGGTGCTGGTGCATCACGGACCGGATCGCCTCGCCGGGGAAACTTTCGTCCGGGAGGCGCCGCGGCATGACGTGGTCATCACCACCTACGCCTTGGGGCACCGCGACCTGGAAGACCTCCGGCGGGTAAGCTGGCACCGCATCGTGCTGGATGAGGCCCAGAAGATCAAAAACCCCCAAGCCAGCCAGACCATGGCCATCCGTACCATCCCTGCGGCGCGCCGTGTCGCCCTGACCGGCACGCCGATCGAGAATCATCTGCCCGAACTCTGGTCCATCATGGACGTGCTCAATCCCAGCCTGCTGGGTTCGGCGGCCCAGTTCCGTAAGCGTTTCGTGGTCCCGATCGAGAAGCTCGGCGACCGGGAGCGCGAGACGCAACTCCGGCGGATGCTGCAACCGTTCATGCTGCGGCGGAGCAAGTCCGATCCGGGGGTGATCTGCGATCTTCCCGAAAAGATGGAGATGCGGGTCTTCTGCAACCTCACGCCGGAACAGGCCGCCTGGTACCAGCGGGTGGTGGACGAGACGCTGGAGGTCATCGAGGCCGCCAGTGGCATTCGCCGGCGCGGTCTGATTCTGGCGATGCTGACCCGGCTGAAACAGGTGTGCAACCACCCGTGCCATCTCCTGCGCGAGCCGGGGCCGCTCGACGACCGCAGTGGCAAATGTGAGCGCCTGGTCGAGATGCTGGAGGAGGTCTTGGCCGAAGGTGACGCCGCCCTGGTGTTCACCCAGTACCGCGAGATGGGACACCTGCTCGAACGGCTGCTGATCGACCGTTTGCACACCGAAGTGCTGTTCCTGCACGGCGGCACCCCGCCCAAACGCCGCACGGAGATGGTCGATCGGTTTCAGGAATCGGCCGGCGGGGTCCGCGTGTTTCTGTTGTCGCTCAAGGCGGGAGGTCTGGGATTGAACTTGACGGCGGCGAATCACGTGTTCCACTTTGATCGCTGGTGGAACCCGGCCGTGGAGGCCCAGGCGACCGACCGCGCCTATCGCATCGGCCAGAACCGCCGCGTGCAGGTGCACAAGTTCGTGTGCATCGGAACGGTAGAGGAACGCATCGACCGCATGCTGGAGAGCAAACGAGCCCTGGCCGAGAACATCATTGGCAGCGGCGACGCATGGCTGACCAACCTCTCCACCGGCGAGTTACGCGAGTACATCATGCTGTCACGCGAGGCTGTGGGATAAACCGATGGCTGCGGACCCGAACGCTTCCGACCGGCTGGAAAGCCAGCCCCCCATGACCAAGGGGGATCACCCGCTCGACGTGCCACGCGAAAGCACCCCCCCTACGCCGCCAGGTGATCCGCGGACCTTCTGGTCCGCTGCGGGGGACCTGGAGGCGTTGAAGCCGCCCGTGAGGGGCGAGTCGGTCCCCACGCTGGAGCGGTTGGGGCCGTCGCCCTTTCCGCGCAGCGGGTTTCCGCTGATCGGCTTCCTGGCGACGGTGTACGACCACGTGGCCGCCTTTGCCCGGGGACGGGAAGTAAAACATGGGAAACGGAAGATGGAGAATGGAGGACAAGCCGAACACAAACCATAGCTACCCACTTGAGCTGTGACCGGGCGCCGCGACTCTCTTCTTCTTCAGGTTTCGGTTTTCTATTTTCCATTTCTTCCCACGTGTTTGACGGTGAGGCACGTCAGGGCCAGGAGCGCTAAGGCCGCTACGCCGCTCAGCAGGCTGGCGGCGCCGTAGGGCGGCGAGTCGTTGGCCAACGCGAGAAAGAAACAAACGATGCTCACGGTCTCGAGTACGATGACGGTGCCGTGCTTGACCATGATGATGGACGGGAGGGGCAATAGCCGCCGCCGTTCGCTCACCCCCAGCAGACAGTCGAGGCAGGCGGCTTGGCCGTCCACTCCGTCGAACAATTCCGCCGCCTGCCCGCAGGACGGACAGGGGCGCAGGTTGTCGTCGGCGGTATGGAGGCGCAGTTCCTGTTGCAGTTGCTTGTAGGCCGAGACGATGCGGATGAACTCGTCGCGGTCCGGGCGTCCCGGTCGCAGGTCGGGATGGTACTCCTTGGCCAGTCGGCGGAAGGCGCGCTTGATGTCCGCGCCCCCGGCCGACGGCCGCAAGCCCAAAACGCGGAAACAATCCTCGAGGTTTGTGTCCGGCATATAAAGAATTCGCCCCCCATGCGGGCCGGGTGCCCCATCCCTTGACACGTGTCATGCCAAGGGGTGGGCGACACAGCAGAGCCTCCGGTACTACGGCGCCGCCTCCACCGTGCACTCTGTTTCCACCTGAGCGCGATAGAGGTCCAGCAGTTCGCGCGCCACCGGGCCGGGGTGGCCGGCGCCGATGTCCCGTTTCTCCACGCGGATCACCGGCATGACCTCCATGCCGGAGTTGGTGACGAAAATCTCGTCGGCGTCGAGCAGGTCGTTGATGTTCAGCGGCGACTCATCGGCCTTGATCCCCTTCTCCCGACACAGTTCCAGGATGACCGTGCGGGTGATGCCGGGCAAGACGGGCGTGTCGCGCGGCGGCGTCTTCACCACCCCGCCTTTGACCAGAAACACATTGCTGATCGACCCTTCGGCCAGCAGGTTCTCCGGCGTGAACCACAGGGCCTCCCCGCAGTGGTGTCGTTGGGCCTCGCGGAGGGCCAGCAAGCGGGGCAGGTAATTCGTGGTCTTGTGCCCGGCAAGCGGATCGGTGCTGGACTGCCGGAACCGAGAGAGCGCCACCGCCATGCCGTTCGCGTACAGTTCCGGGGGGTAGGCCGTGCATGCCGAGGCCGTGACACACACCGTGATCGTCGGTCGTTCGCCCGGCGGCTGATCCAGCATCGAGCCGGCGGTCACCGTCAGTCGTACCCGCGCGTCGGTGAGTTGGTTCTCGCGCAGCAAGCGCTGGAAATCCTTGGTGAGGGGCAGGTCCGGCCGCTCGATCGGGCAGAGCACCTTGGCGGACGAGTCCATCAGCCGGTCCAGATGCGCGTCGAGCCGGAAGACGGTGCCGCGGTGCGCCCGCATGGTTTCAAACAGTCCGGCTCCGTGAAGCCATCCGCCGTCATACACGCTGACGGTCGCTTCCTGCCGGGGCAGGAACCGACCGTTGAGATAAACGATTTCAGCCATGGTTTGCTGTCGGAGCATCAATCTGCCGGATTGACACGACCAGAACCGGGACATATCCTCCCTTCAGGATGTTCGCAGCCCGGAGGGCCCTCCAGGCATACGAATCTACCGGGCTGAGGTCCGGCGTTCGGGCCGGCCGGGAGACTTTCCGCGACCCCCTTCTGTGGAGTAGGCTTATGGGCAATCTTTTCAAAAATTCCGTGGAGACCGTCGGGCACACACCGTTGGTCAGGATCAACCGCATCATCGACGCCCCGGCGACCGTCTATGCCAAGCTGGAATTCCGCAACCCGTTGGCCAGCGTCAAGGACCGCATCGGCATGTCCATGATCGCCGCCGCCGAGGCCGACGGCAAGATCGGCAAGAACACCCTCATCATCGAGCCGACCTCCGGCAACACCGGCATCGCCCTCGCCTTCGTCTGCGCCGCCAAGGGCTACAAACTCACCCTCACCATGCCCGAGAGCATGTCCGTCGAGCGGCGGCAGTTGCTCCGCGCCATGGGCGCCAACCTGGTTCTCACGCCCGCCTTCGAAGGCATGCCCGGCGCTATCCGCGCCGCCGAGAAACTGCTGGCGGAAACGCCCCACGCCTTTATGCCGCAGCAATTCAAGAACCCAGCCAATCCCCAAGTGCACCGCGAAACCACCGCGGAGGAGATCTGGCACGACACCGACGGCAAAGCCGACATCCTGGTGTCCGGCGTCGGCACGGGTGGGACGATCACCGGCGTAGGTGAGGTCATCAAGTCCCGCAAGCCGTCTTTTCAATGCGTGGCGGTGGAACCCACCGATTCGCCGGTCATCACCCAGATGCGCCACGGTCAGCCGCTCAAGCCCGGCCCCCACAAGATTCAGGGGATCGGGGCCGGCTTCATCCCTGACGTGCTCAACTTGGACATCGTTGACGACGTGATCTGCGTCACCAACGAGGACTCTTTCGCCTGGGCCCGCCGGGCCAGTTGCGAAGAAGGCATCCTCTGCGGCATCAGCTCCGGCGCCGCCCTCTATGCGGCCAACAAAGTGGCCCACCGGTCCGAAAACGCCGGTAAGATGATCATCGCTGTTCTGGCGAGTTGCGGCGAGCGCTACCTGTCTACCCCGTTGTTCGAGGGCACCCGTTAGCGTGGTGGGGCACAGTTGACGCGACGTATTGCTTTCCGAGCCGCGACCGTCAGGGAGCGGTTCAGCAGACCGCCACGCCGCTCCCTCACGGTTGCGGTTCGGATCAGTTACGGTCCATTTCACGCTCTGCGCTCGGGCAGCGACAGGTCAGGTCGCACGGACCTGACCCATCGACCTACCCGCTACTTGCCCCGGCGCGAAGATTCTATCGTATACTCCTGACGGGACCCGCGGGCGCGGGCCGCGCGACCGAAAAAACACGGTGTGGCTCGGTAGGCTCCGGCGGGCGGACCGGATTCGGTTGACCCGTCGGGGCGACCAGGGTATTATTAGTCACCAAGCGTGGGTAAGAGGCGTTGTTGGGTTCGCGTCGTGGACCCGTAATTATCCCTTTTTAATCGACCCCAAAACGCTTCGATAGATCCCACTTCCACATAAATCGGGATCGGTGCCGTCTTCGCCGTTTCTCTCAAGGAGCACGCTGTCATACCCCGGGGACCCACAGCCGACCGCGAGGTAGCCTTCGCTCGGGGCGCCACGAAGTAAGACGCTTGGTTCTGCTTCGGGACGGCTCCGGCGGGGAGGTCTCGCGCCGGCGTCAGTTTCGCGCGGCCCACTGTTGGACGTGGGCTGCGGTCCGTTGGCCTGCGCGGTCCACGCGCGGGTGGGGAAGAACGAGTGGATCAGCGGCCCCGACGGGGCGGGAGAGCGGAAAGATGACCTTGAGCCTTCCAAG
>JBGPAW010000248.1:0-5949 GCA_041480905.1 Phycisphaerae bacterium | reverse complement strand
GGGAATCGGCTCGAAACCATCGGTTCAAGGGGATCGAGTGGCAATTTCAGAGCGCCGACGCGAGAATCAAACTCCGCAGACTGTACCCGAAAATTACAGTGGGGTGAGGCACTAGCCTTCTGGTGAGGCACCCCCGTCCTTGGGAATGGCGGGAGGTTCCCACGGTGGAGCGTCGTTCCGCGCCGGCTGAACCCGGGTAGTGCTCCGTCACACGTCATTTGATGGATGGCGTCCGTGTGGTGGAAGGTAGCGGCCGGGTGGCCCAGGTCCTCCTGGACCTGGGGGAGCGATTCTCTTGAACGGCCCAGCAACACGACATAGCCGGTCCACCGGCCACGCCGTCAGCCACCACCCAAGCTCGGATTGGCGATTCCGCCGCGCTCACAAACTGCCCCAGGGCCAATCCTCCGCTCGATCCACCAGACCGGCACGCCGGGCGTTGGCCTCCGTGTAGCGGCACACGGTCAGGAAATGCGCATCCTCCTGCACCGGAAAGCTCCTGAACCGACCCTGGTACAAGGGCCCTTCGCCCTCAGCCTTACCCACAAGTCAGCACCCGTTCATATCGACGGGCACGAGTGCGCCGTGGGATTCGTCCCGGAGGGACGCCTGAGAATAGCCCCGCGTTTTAACGCGGGGTTTTCAAGGCCCCCCAAACTCTGCCCCCCACCTGGGCATCGGTGGACTGAGGGCCGCCGATGCCCAGGTGGGGGGCAGCAAGAGAAGGACTCTTTCCGATCCTAGCGATGACCTGCCTGCCCTGACTGCCGTCAGGCAGGCGGCAGGCAGGTCGGCGGGCGGCCCACCGGGCGGGCCACCAGCCGGGCACATCGGCCTTGCAGCGTCCGCCACTCCATGTTACGCTCCCTGTATGTGGCCCAACGCCTCGACGCAAAACCAGGCCCTTTCAGCCCGGCTGTTCCTCTATCGCCACGTCATGGGGCGCGAGGTGGGCCACCTGTCCGAGGGCTGGGGACGTGTCTTGCCGCCGGATGCCTTGGACCGCAAGTGTCCCAACGCGCCGCAGGGATGGCGCTGGCAATGGGTCTTCCCGCAATTGGATACAAAGGGGTTAACACGCCTTCGGCAAGGAATCCCCTGGCGTGTTATACGGACAGGAAACCAAGACTCCGCATCCTACGCGGATCAGTCTAATTATTGTTAGGCCACCAAGATATGAGTAAGGCAATGGACAGCAAGAAGCAAAAAACCGAATCGGCGACATCGCGGGCCAAGGTCTGGAAATCAATGGCTGCCTCGACCCTGGCCGTGGTCATCGGTGGCATAACAAGCCAAATCTCGGTTGCCGATCTTCTGCGACTGCCTGCGGCAATTGTGGCTTCCGTCGCAGCCATTGGTATTACGGCAGCCTTCACATTTGCGCTCGCACGTCGTGAGCGCGGGCCGTCTCGTTTGGCCAGACTCAAAGACGAAATGGCTGGTGCCTATATAGGCGCTCTTGAACGCAGCCCCCTGAACCCGCTTCGGGGAGGTGGACGATGAGCAGACCGTCTACTCCGGAGGAAGAAGTGCGGGCAACCGTACAGCAAGCGGAGGAGCAGGTTCAAGGCGTTGAGCCATCACCATTTTCGCCGCCTGCGTTTGCTACGCTGAAGGCCAAGGTCGGGCAGTACGTCATCGAACTGGTAAGCGAATCAGTCAAGGTATCGAAGCGCCACCGAGCAGACACCGTGTCTTCCGCCCATGTCGAAAGGGCCAGTGAGTATTTGATCTCAAGCACTTCCGGAAGAATCTACCGTCACCTGGGAACAGTGGGTGGAATCTTCTTGGGCGCTGCGCTGTCGAATATCCTGGCCATGACCCTGGCAGGTCAGTACACGGGGGGAGGCACAATTCTGTCTGCCGCCTTGGGCATCATCGGAGCATTCATGATCGCACTTCATATCGCTAAGGATTAGGCATGGCCTAACAACCGGTTCCAGCGGACGGCGTTCCGCCGCCGCTGAAGCGGACCGTTGGCGAACCCGATCAATCCAGATCCCCGACAAGTTCATCAGCGCCGTCAGGTTCTGGCGGTCAGAATCTTGGTCTCGAAGTCTCGAAGCGGCCCACCTGGCTGGCCCTTGACACGCGGGGCGGGCCGGGTGGCATGCTTGAATCGGCGAGGGACGCAACGTGTGCCACGGCTCTGTGGCCCG
Organism: Phycisphaerae bacterium; assembly: GCA_041480905.1. Classification (GTDB taxonomy): domain Bacteria; phylum Planctomycetota; class Phycisphaerae; order UBA1845; family UBA1845; genus JAAEQG01. The sequence continues at coordinate 3,790 of JBGPAW010000248.1, read as the reverse complement.
TGCTTTTTTCTCGCTGCCCGAGATCAATTCGCGTCCCCTTCGAACGGTCGTACCTTGTGGCGGTTACTAAGCGGTCCGTAGCGTAGGCTACGGTGTATAGGGATCTTTACTTGTTTCGCCCCTCCCCCTTGACGCCTTGCGTCAAGGGTCCAGGGCTAGGAGTTCGGCCTTGGCCAAGGTGCCGAGCAGATTCGCATTCGCGGGGGGCCTTGACACGCTCATCTATTCTGATATAATATATATATGTCAGTCAAGAGGCCACGCTTGCGGACCCCCATGAGCGTGCCGGAACGGCAGGCCCGCTCCGCCTTGGCCCGGCTGGTCACCCAGCGCGGTCTGCTGCGCGGCAACCTGCTGGAACGCCGACGGGCGTGCGGCAAGCCCAACTGCCGGTGCGCCCGCGGGGAACTCCACGCCAGTCTGTATCTGGTGTTTTCGGAGGGCGGGAAGCTCCGTCAACTCTTCGTGCCCAAGACGTGGGAAGCGCGGGTGCGGCAGTGGGTGACGGACTACCACGACGCCCGCCGGCTCCTGGAAGAGATTAGTCGTCTGTATTTCGAGAAAGTGCGCCAGCGGCAGGACTAAAGCCATTCTCCGACGACTCCCGGCCTACGCACGGACGCGTCTCGGTCGGTACGCCGGTTGGCGCCCGACCGCGTCCCGAGCCCGCCCGGACCCGCACCTCTAGCCAGCGCCACCGCGACGGCTTAATCCCTGACGCGCCCCTTCGGCGTCCCCGCCCCACGCACCCCCACGGTCTATCGACGCCTACGGCTCTTCACGCTAAGATGAGCGTAGGTGCATAGGGGAATTAGGGGGAGCTTCTGAGGTGCGGATGATGCAAGCGGAAACCAGCATGCGGCGACAGTTGAGGTTGGCGGTCCTCGTCACCACGGTTGGCACGCTCTCGCTTATCCTGGGTGTCACAGGTTGCAGCACCGGCGGCGGTGGCGGCGGCACGCAGCCGGCCGCGGGTGTGAGCCTGGCGGACCTCCAGGGAGAATGGCAGTACATCCGCACGCTGCCCGACCAGTCGCATACCGGCGACTGCATCACGATTACGGGTGCGCGCGTGACCGCATTCGTCGAGAGCTGCGACAGAGAGGATCTTCTGTTCTCTGCCGAGGATATCACCACCAACGGATCCATGGCCGAGCTCCGCTTCAGCATCACGGTCCGAGGCACGGGGGACGGGGAGGCGGTCGTCCTGGACATCACGACGACGCTGAGCCCCAGCGGAGCCTTCTTCGTGGGCCCCGAGCAGATCGTTCCGCGCGGGGGCGAGAGCGAGCCGGAGAACCAAGTCGGCTTGCGCCGCCCGCCATCGTAGTACGCCAAGTAGGCCACAAAGACACCAAGACACGAAGGAAGAATGGAGAATGAAGAGAAGCGGTTCACTGGTTTTCTTGATTCTCCATTCTTCATTCCTCTTAGTGCCTTCGTGTCTTGGTGGCTGATTGACGCTCTCACTCGGACACCAACCGGCCGCGTTTCAGCACGGCTGTGGGTTTGACCCGCAGGCGGAAGGCCTCGTGGACGGTCTCCACCGGTAGCACGACCAGGTCGGCCCGGCAGCCTTCGGTAGTGCCGTAGCGCTCCAGGCGCAGGGCCTTGGCGGAATTCACCGTGATCATGTCGGCGACCTGCTCGATCTGCTCCGGGCGGGAGAGGTGGTCGGCATGAATCAGCAGGTGCCCGACCTCGAACATGTTGCCGGTTCCCATGGGATAGAAAGGGTCTTTGATGCAGTCCTGGCCGGCGGCGACGTTCACGCCCGCCGCGAGCAGTTCCGAGACGCGCGTCAAACCGCGGCGCTTGGGGTAGCGGTCGAAGCGGCCTTGCAGGTGCAGGTTGACGCCGGGGTTGGTGACCACGTTCACGCCCGCCTTGGCGATCAGGCCGATCACTTGGGCCGCATGGACATCGTCGTAGCTCGCCAGGGCGCAGACGTGCGAGGCGGTGACGCGCCTCTGCCACCCGCGTTCGATGGTCTTGGCGGCCAGCACCTCGACACACCGCGAGGCGGGGTCGTCGGTCTCGTCGATGTGGCAGTCGATGTCCCGGTCGAACTCCGCGGCGAGATCGAAAAGCGTGTCGAGGTGACGTTTGCTGTCGTCGGTGGTGCGCTCGTGGTGGGCGATGCCGCCGACCAGGTCGCAGCCCACCTTGAGCGCGGCGCGCATTTGCTCGAACGCGCCGGGGTCCTGAATGATCCCGTCCTGGGGGAAGACGGCCACCTGGATGTCCACGAGGTCCCGGGTTTCTTCGCGGGCCGCCAGCACGCCCTCGCACAGCCGCAGCCCAGCGGCGGTCCCCACGTCCACGTGCGTGCGGATATGCCCCACCCCGTAGGAGACTTCCTCGCGGATGGCCCGCAGGGCCCGGACTTTGACGCTCGCCGCCGTCATGGTCGCCTTGGCCGCCGACCAGTGGCGGATCGCCTCCGTCAACGTGCCGCTCTTGTTCCTGGGCACGATGTCGAGCGAGTAGGCCAGATCGAGGTGCAGGTGCCCGTCGATCAGCGCAGGGAGCACCAGCCCGCCGCCGGCGTCGATTTCACCGGGGGCGCCGGTCACTCCGGTGGTGGGTTCCACTTTGGCGATGGTCCCGTCGCCTGCGATGTGAAGGTCGAACAGGAAATCCTTTCCACGCAATCGCGCGTTCCGTATCCACGTGATCGTTGTCATGCCCGCGCAGTATACCGGCGGACGGATGGCCTGCCCAAACTGAGGACTATGTGTCCAAGCTCGCCGCGGGTGAGCGCGGGCCTGTTGCCGGTTGCGACAGGTGCCCAGGGCCTCAAACTCCAGCGCTCGGTCGCCGCGTGGCTTGGGTCGATCACGCGCCAAGGATATACTCCAGGGACGGTGCGCGCCTGCCGTGGCGTTTCTCCCGCTGACGGCGCGTCGCCCCCCCTGCCGGGCTTCTGGAGTCGCCCCTATGTGTGCGCGCGTGAAATTACCAAACGAACCCATTGTGCAGTGTCACTTCACCCGGCGTCGCATCGGGCGCTTCTGCGTCTCTGTGTTCGGTTTTCTTTCACCGAACGGCCCGGCTTCTCCGGACTTGGCGGATTGATCCTATGACGACCATCCTCGGCATCGAGACTTCCTGCGACGAAACCGCCGCCGCGGTGGTGGACGACGGGCGGCGCGTGCGCAGCAACATCGTGGCTTCGCAGGTGGAGTTCCACCGTAAGTACAGCGGCGTGGTTCCGGAGATCGCCTCGCGCAAGCACCTCGAGGTGCTCAACGGGGTCATCGACGAGGCGCTCATAACCGCGGGATGCCGGCTGGAAGACTTAGATGGGATCGCGGTGACCTACGCCCCCGGCCTGGTCGGCGCGCTGCTCATCGGGGTGACGGCAGCCAAGACGCTCAGTTGGCGGTGGGGCAAGCCGCTCGTGGCCGTCGATCACATCCACGCCCACACCGTCAGCCCGGCCATCGGGCTGGACGTGCCGCCCTGGCCGGCGGTGGCGCTGGTCGTTTCCGGCGGGCACACGACGCTATTCCATGTGCGGGATTCCCTGGACATCGAACGTCTGGGCGTCACCACGGACGACGCTGCCGGCGAGGCCTTCGACAAGGTGGCCACCATCCTCGGGTTGCCGTACCCCGGCGGGCCGGCGATCGAGAAGTGCGCCTCCGAGGGCGATCCGGCGGCGATTCGGTTCCCCCGCACGATGCTGGGGCCGGATTCGCTCGATTTCTCGTTCTCCGGCATCAAGACCGCCGTACTCTACCACGTGAACGGCCCGGGCAAGACTTCCGGGGGACTGGAGCGCCTG